>JAZQHW010000155.1:0-18761 GCA_045540795.1 Faecousia sp.
GTCAGCACAACCATTCTCTTTTCAGTCTGGGGAGGCTGCGCAACAGGTTCGTCCACAGGAGGTACGGTACCCATACCGAATTGCTCCATGTCATACTGCACGGCAATCAACTGGCTACGCAAACGCAAGGTCAGCTCGTACGCCTTTTCTAACTGCGCAGGCTCCGGGGTCTTATCTTCCGGCAGTTGATCCTCAATCTTCTTCAGCGTCTTCCACAGGTCGATATACATACATCGACACCTCCTTCATTTCTGTAACATCTGGATACATTTTTGCAACTTCTAAGTCCTCCTGATTCACACACAAAATATATCTTATCTCTTTAATATGGGATGCAGGATCATTTTGCAAAAGATTCTGCAAGCCCTTTACAGCAGAGAAGAAATACACCAATAGCAGAATATCAAAGGCGGGATTTAAAAAGTACCGACGTGGCCAATCCTCCCAATTTCCCTCCTTAGGACGATAGGAGGGCCGTCCTTCTTCTATCGTGGTTTCAATCGTCTCTTTTTCCTCGTATATCTGCTCCAGACTTGCAGCAAGTTGCACAGGTGTGGTCAGATACACATGCTCATACTGCGCTCTTAGTTTAATGGGAGATCTGGAATATCGAACAGGTTTATCTGTCTCTGAATAATGCTCCTTCAACAGAGTTTTCCGACCCCACATAGTCTGCCGGATGATCCGCATTGCGATCTCATTGCGCCTTCCGTCCTCACAGATCATAATCATTCCGTGAGCTCTTGTGTGGAATCTAAAACCGGTGCTAAAAAATAGCGAAGCTTCCGCCCGGATCTGCCACTCCATTGTCCCATCTCCAATATCATAAACGGCATACCTTTTCCCGTAGGCAAGGAGCATTCCCGCAAACCGGGTAGTGGACAGAATTCCCTTGACGATATTGCGCCAGCAGGCAGAAGGAATAAAGTAAGGCTCTTCTATATCCTGCAACTCTCCAAAGACAGGAACACCGCATTTTCCAAGCCACATTGCTACCTTGGACACCTGCATAATCCTCTGCTGGGCTACTGTCCCCGTAGCAGTGGAAATCAAGGGCGCCTCATCCGGAAACAGCGCTCTGCCTTTCTTTAGAACAGTAACAACGCCTTTCTTATTCTTCGATAGATACCTGTTCTTCGTTAAAGGGCGGAAAGCATAGGATAAGGCCGTCCGATCTCCGCTATCGTTGGTATCCAGCAGCTTCAAACAGTCCTCATACGCCATAAGGTTAAATCGGATCAAATGCTGGATCAGATTCAATTGGTTTTCTTTCAGTTTCATAGTGTTCCTCCTCGAATATATAAAAATCAGGTGATACGACCGGGCACAGCCTGTCCATATCACCTGATATACTTTCTCTCTATCGACACAGGAAAGCACTCACTCCTTCTTTATACGCCAGCCAAATTGCCGGACAAATAAGAGATCATCCGCTCGGTATAAATCCGGGCATAGTTCTGACGGGTGCCGATATTGGCACCGATGGATGCGTAGGGCTCTCTGCCATCAGCTATGAGCTTGGACAGCTGCCGGGGTGACACGCCCAGGTACTTGGATGCCACTTCCAGCGGGATATGATTGGGGTACTTCTCACGCAGCATATCAGCTTCTCTCTGGTCCATTTGCACTTCCTCCTTTCTCGTTACGCCACCGTTCAAAGGAACGCATATTCTCCGGATCTTCGTAGAATCGGATAACTGCCTCTAAGAAAGTGGCGCATAATAACTGCTTCTCCATATTGGGGATTAAAGTGGGTATGACCCGCACGACACCTTCAATGGACATCACCTCCATACTGATTCTTTGCGTTTTGTTAATACTTGCCGCAACCTTCTGTGCTTGGTTACGCCTTAATTATATGTTCCGCGCCCTTAACTGTCAAGCATTTTAATGACAAGTAAATAAATTTCTAAAAAGTCTACAAAAACTATTGCAAAACCTGATTTGATGTGCTATGATGTGAGTACCACATACAAAAGGAGCTGAAAATGAGTATGGAAGAAGAAAAGCAGACCTTTGAAAATATGCCGGTTGAAGAAGTACATTACACTACTTTTGGTGAGCGACTGCGTGAAATACGGGATGAAAAGGGTTGGTCCCAAACTCAACTTGCACAGAAACTTAAAACAACGAAACAGATGATTAGTTGTTATGAACTGAACCAGCGTTCTCCCAGAATTGAACTGGTACAGAAGTATGCAAAGGCACTCAATGTGCCAGTGGATTATCTGTTGGGAGACACGGAAGCAGAGGCAATCACAAAGACTTTTTGGACACGAAAGAAAAAGAAAAAGCCGTTCTATAAGATATTCATGGATGTTACCGATGAGCGGGGGTTGAATATTCCAGAAACTGTACGGGTGACCGGCTTGACAGATAAACAGGTGCGAACGATCATTACCCGCGAGATGAAGGTTGCTCCGCTGGATCTGGCATTGCAGCTATCGGAGACCCTGAATGTTCCGTTGGCGGTGTGGCTTGACGAAGAAGAATACACACCTCCTGAGGTATCTGCCGAAGCCTATGAGGTTGCTCGTGCTTATGATAGAGCAGACCTCCGAGATCAGAATATGGCTAGATTCGCACTGAAGCTGGAACTGTTAGAGGAGGTAAAAAAGTGAACGCTGTTGTTTATGCCCGTTTTTCCAGCCATAGACAGGGTGAGCAGTCCATCGAAGGTCAGGTTGCAGAAGCGGAACGCTTCGCCGCTGCCCACGGGCTGACAATCGTTAAAGTCTATGCTGACCGCGCGCAAACCGGGCGAAACGACAACAGAGAGCAGTTTCAGCTTATGCTGTCTGACGCAGCCAAGCATGCGTTTGATGCGCTGATCGTCTGGAAGACGGACCGAATTGGACGAAACAAAGAGGAGATTGCCCTCAACAAATATCACCTAAAGAAAAACGGAGTCAAAATCTACTATGTTGCCGAGGCCATCCCGGATACGCCGGAAGGTATCATTCTGGAAGCCGTCATTGAAGGTATGGCAGCTTACTATTCTGAGCAGCTTTCCCAGAATGTACGAAGAGGTATGAAAAACAGTGCACAAAAGGGACGATACACCGGCGGCACTTGTCCCTTAGGCTATACCATCACTGCTGACAAGAAATACGAGATCGATCCCAAATACGCCCCTGTGGTAAGGGATATCTTTCAGCTTTACTCCGAAGGAAAAACAATTACAGAGATCGTCAAGATTCTAAATGACAGGGGGTTGCGTACCTCAAGAGGCCACGCCTTCACCCATAATAGCCTGCGGACGGTTCTAAAAAACAAAAAGTACATCGGTACTTATGAATACAATGGGGAAGTAACCATCGAGAACTCCGTGCCGCCTATTGTGGATGTATATGTTTTCAACAAGGTGCAGGAACTGTTGGAATACAACCAGAAAGCCGCCGGACATAAAAAGGCGAAGGTGGATTATATCCTGTTTGGTAAGCTATTCTGTGGCAAATGCGGCGCAATGATGACCGGTGTTTGTGGAACAAGCAAACAGAAGGTGAAGCATCACTACTATATCTGCAGTGCCAAGAAGAAAAAGCTCTGCACAAAACGAGCCATCCGGCAGGATTGGATCGAAAGTCTCGTGCTGAAGTATTTGCTCAATCTGATCAAAAACGAAGAATTATTGGAGTTCATTGCTGAGAATACTTATCAGTGTTTCCTTGCACAGAACACCGATACCACCTATACCAAATCCCTGCAGAAGGCATTGGAAGAAACAGAGAAATCCATTGCCAACCTCCTAAAAGCAATTGAAGCCGGTATTTTCAACGAAAGCACCAAGGAACGTATGAATGAGCTAGAGGAGCAAAAGAAAGACCTCCGTGTGGCACTGGCAGCAGCCAAGCTGAAAGAAGACCTGGGCTTGAAGAAGGAACACATTGTTTTCTTCCTGCACCAGTTTGCAGAAATGGACTACTCGGACATCGATTGCCAAAAGCGGCTGATCAAGACCTTCCTAAACTCGGTGTTCGTCTACGATGATAAGGTTGTCCTCACTTTCAACTACTCCGGTGATGACCGAACCATTACTCTAAATGAAATTGACGGCGGATTGGGGCATAGTATTCGTATTCCAAGTGCCGTCGTTCACCAAAAAGAACACCACCCTTTTGGGTGGTGTTCTTTTTTGCTATATGAGGATTTTTAGTTAATTGGGTCGGCTGGCAGTGTCGGCACCGTCGCCTGTAAGACCTAAGCGGGCTGCGGCATCTTCCCGCATTTTGTATTTCAGGATCTTGCCTGCGGCATTCATAGGGAAGCTGTCCACAAATTCAATGTACTTAGGAACTTTATGACGTGCCATACTTGCTTTGATATAGTCGCTCATTTCTTCTACGGTTACAGAACCGGGCTCTTTCAAAATGATGCAAGCCATAATCTCTTCGCCGTACTTTTTATCCGGGACACCGATCACCTGTACATCCTTTGTTTGCGGATGGGTGTAAATGAATTCTTCGATCTCCTTGGGGTAGATGTTTTCGCCGCCCCGGATGATCATATCCTTCAATCTGCCGGTGATCCGGTAGTTACCGTCTTCATCCCGGCAGGCAAGGTCACCGGAGTGCAGCCAACCGTCTGCATCGATGGTATCGTTGGTCGCCTGGGGCATTTTGTAGTAACCCTTCATTGTGTTGTAGCCCTTGGCACAGAACTCACCGTTAACACCGGGACCCACTTCTTCTCCGGTTTCCGGATCCACGATCTTGCAGCGTACATGGGGGAATGCATAGCCAACGGTATCGGTACGCACATCCAGAGGATCGGTCCAGCTGCTCATGGTATTACCGGGGGCACACTCAGTCTGTCCGTACACGCTGACGATACCGGTCATATTCATTTCGTCCGGCTGGGCAGCACGGCGCATCAGCTCAGGAGGGCATCCGGAACCTGCCATAATACCGGTACGCATATGAGAGAAGTCCGTTTTCCGGTAATCCGGATGGTTAAACATAGCAATGAACATAGTGGGAACGCCGTTAAAACAGGTGATCCGTTCCTGGTTGATGCATGCCAGTGAAGAGGTGGCAGAGAAATAAGGCATAGGACACATTGTGGTGCCGTGAGTCATAGAAGCGGTCATAGACAACGTCATACCGAAGCAGTGGAACATAGGCACCTGGATCATCATCCGGTCCGCCGTGGAAAGTCCCATCCGGTCACCGATACATTTACCGTTGTTCACCACATTGTAATGAGTTAACATAACGCCTTTGGGGAATCCGGTGGTACCGGAGGTGTACTGCATATTACACACATCATCCGGACGAACAGCAGCAGCCATCTGTGCTACCTGTTCCCGGCTTACCAGCTCATACCGTGCCATTGCCTCATCAAAGGTAAGGCTGCCGGGCTGCTTAAAGCCTACGGTGATAACATTCCGCAGGAAGGGAAGCTTCTTGCAATGTAAGGGATCACCAGCTTTGGTTTTTGCGATTTCCGGGCAAAGTTCGTTGATAATGCTTTGATAGTTGGAGTCCAGGCAGTCCTGGATCATTACTAAGGTATGGGTATCGGACTGGCGGAGCAGATACTCGGCTTCGTGGATCTTATAGGCGGTATTCACAGTGACCAATACAGCACCGATCTTGGTGGTTGCCCAGAAGGTGATATACCAGGCAGGAACATTGGTTGCCCAAATGGCAACCTTGGAGCCTGCCTTTACACCAAGAGAAACCAAAGCTCTGGCAAAACGGTCCACATCCTCCCGGAACTGGGTGTAGGTACGGGTATAATCCAGGGTGGTGTACTTAAAACAGTATTGATCCGGGAATTCATCGGCAACACGGTCCAGCACCTGAGGGAAGGTCAGATCAATGAGCTCGTCTTTTTTCCAAATGTATTGACCGGTGCCGTCGTGGTTGGGGTAGAGCTTTTTCTTCATACCCCGGGTGGAGTGGAACCGGGACATATAGTTTACGAAGTAAGGGAAGATGACTTCTGGATCCTGGAGATCTTCCAGCCATTCCGGCTTCCATTCCAGAGAGATAAAGCCGTCATAGTTGACGCTGGACAAAGCACGCATAACATCGGCAATGGGCATTGTGCCTTCACCAATAAGCTGATAAGTGCCGGCATCGTCAGAATCCCGCAGATGTACGTGGCAAATATAGGCACCCAAATTCTTAATAGTGGTATCGCCGCTTTCATAAAAATCCCGGTAGGGATGGTGAACATCCCACAAGGCACCCAGATAGTCACTGGCGAATTGATCCAGCAAATTACGCAGCCGTGCGGTATCGGCATAAATACCGCTGGTTTTCAGAAGGAGGGAAACACCGGCTTTTTCCGCAACGGGAAGCAGCTGCTCCAGGGCATCATACACAGTAGCCTCATTCTCGGTAAGGGCACAGGCTACAACATATTTCACCTGGGCGTTCCGGGCAACCTCTAACAGCTCGGTGATGGTTTGGACTCCGTTGGAATTTGTGGAGAGATCACAGGAGGTGTCAAAGCAGGGGATGGTCAGCTTCTTTTCCCGGAGATCACGAACGGTGGCAGCGGTTTGATATTTGTGAAAAGGACCGTCTTTTGCCAGCAGAGCTTCGAATTTGGGAAGATTGTAGACTTCAATACCGGAAAAACCCATATCCAATGCGGTATCTACCATTTCGTCCCAAGTCAGATCGGGCCACCCACGGGTGGAAAAGGAAAGATTCATACTTCTTCCTCCTCATAAACGATTTTGTTCAGGGCACTTAAGTAAGCGTGGATACCGGCAGCCACAATATCTGTGGAAATACCTCTGCCGGAGTATACCTTGCCACCGTTGCGAAGTTTTACAACGGTCTGACCCATAGCTTCCCGACCTTCGGTGACTGCCTGGATCTGAAAATCATCCAGTTCGTAATGACAGCCAGTAATGCTTTCAATGGCGACAAAAGCGGCATCAATAGGACCGTCACCGATGGAAACACCTTCTATCGGCTTATCATCCTTCATTAGCTTGATATGGGCGGTGGAGGAGATGGTGTTGCCGGAGGTGATCACAAAGGTGTCCAGCTTATAGGTGGGGGGAACCTGCAGGGCAGCAGAAGCAATGATGGCATCTAACTCCTTGGAACTGACCTGTTCTTTCTTTGCAGCGATCCGCTGAAAAGCGTCATAGACTTTTATGCAGTCATCTTCGGAAAGATCATAGCCCAGCTGCTCTGCCACTTTGGTTACAGCAGCGATGTCGTCGTGGGTGGTGAGGTAAATGCCGGCATCTGTTTGGGCAGCAGAAAGGGGTGTACCCTTGGTTTTTCCGCCCTGGCAGATCTGGTTGACCCGGTTCATAATGCGGCTTAGCTGGGTCATTTGAACGGAGCAGCCTGCACCTAAGCTGTTTGCCCTGGTGGAGATCAGCTTTGCCAAATTGGCGATGCTGGCGGTGTCGATGGGATAGGCAGCTGCCTTCAGCTCACCGGCACCATTGCTGACTGCTGCAATGGCACAGGCGTCTGCCATAGAAAGTGCGTTACAGCAGGAAACACCAACACTTACCTGGCGCAATGCCGGGACGGCGGTGTATAGGCTGTCAACAAACTGCGCAAATTCACCGGGAAGCATCGTTCCGGCAGTGTCGCAAAGGGTAACAGTGGTAGCGCCTGCGTCGATCACTGCCTGGATGGTCTCAGCCAAAAACTGCGGATCTGCCCGGGTAGCGTCGTCTGCCAGAAATTCCACATCGGGGCAAAGTGCCTTGCAAGCGGCAACGGTATCGGCAACAGCTGTGCGCATAGCCTCCGGCTTCTTGTGGAACAGATACTCCATTTGCACGGCACTTACGGCAGCGCATACCTGTAGCCGGGGGAATTTTGCCAGATGCAGAGCGGACCAGACCTGGGCAGGACTTTCAGAAGTCAGCTGTACAGGAACTGCCACGGTGCTGCCGGTGACAGCCATTGCGATAGATTTGATTCGCAGACTGTCTACCCGGGGGTTTTCAATGCCTTCCAGCTCAATAACAGATACACCCAGTTTATCCAGTAGCTTTGCCAGTTCGATTTTTTCTTTAAAGGATAGCTGAAAACCGTCAGCTGTCTGTTTCATGGTTACATCAGAAAGTTTGATCGTGTTCATAATATTACACTCCTTAATAAACAAAAAAGCCCTGAGATCAAATTGATCTCAGGGACGAATTTACATTCGCGGTACCACCCTGCTTATCTTCCTAAAGGAAGATCCCTCTCAAGCTTCCAACAAAGCTCCAGCCCGTAACGGGGGCAACCGAATCCCACTACTGAATAACCGTTCGTAGGACCGACTCAGGAACCAGATAGCGCCCAGTTTCTGCACCGATTCGCACCAACCATCGGCTCTCTGCAGCTTCCAAAGGGAGCAAGCTTTCCATCAACATCTTTTGCCATATGATATTGGCAATATTTTAACCGCAAATACACCTGTTTGTCAACTGAAACTATGCCGAAAATGAAATTTTGACAAATATTACAAAAATGGAAGTAAAAAAGGGGAATTCTTTGACAGAAAAACATTTGACTTTTGTACGTGGACGTGTTAAAGTATGGTCAATACAGAAAAAGGCTGTGACGAAGACGGTTTGGCAAGACCGGATCCCCAGAGAGTCAGCGGCAGGTGTAAGCTGACGGTCCGATGTCCAAGACCCATCACTTCTGAGCCGGCAGGTCGAGCAATTGCCAGATCTGTCCGTGTGCCCGCGTTAAGGGATAGGACTTTGCTGGAAGTCTGAAGGGACGGCGGAAACGCCGTAATTTGAGTGGTACCGCGGGTATGTTTGAACTCGTCTCAAGAAAAGCTTTCTTGAGGCGTTTTTTATTATGGTTTTCATTTTTAGAAAGGAGAATCGCTATGACAAACACCAATTCCTCCACACAACTTATGGACATTGCTGCCCGTATCAGAGGGATGCGGGAAATATTGGGATATAGTATGCAGAAAATGGCAGAGCAGACGGAGGTGTCCGAAGAGCTTTACCGTCAATATGAAACCGGAAGTGTAGATCTTCCCTTTACCTTTTTACATAAATGTGCAAAGGTTTTTGGAATTGAGATCACAGTTCTGCTGGAAGGTCACAGTGCCAAGCTGTCCGGTTATACGGTTACCCGTCGGGGAAAAGGTCTGGTAACTGCCAGCGAGGACGGTATCACCATTCAGGATATGGCGCCTATGTTCCGGAAAAAGCTGGCAACACCGTATTGGGTTACTTATAAATATTCCCAGGAGCTGCAGGACAAGCCCATCCACACCACCACCCATACCGGTCAGGAATTTGATCTGGTGATCAAGGGTGCAATGCGGATCAAGGTGGGCGACCACGAAGAGATCCTTCGGGAAGGCGACAGCATTTTCTATAAGTCCTCCACACCTCACGGTATGATCGCCATTGACGGGCAGGATTGTGTGTTCCTGTCTATGATCATGGCATCGGATACCACCGATCAGCCTTTGTATATCGGACAGAGCCGCAAGGGCAAGCCGGAGCAGAAGCTTCTGTGTGATAAATTCGTCAATGCAAAAGAAGATGAAAACGGTGTTTTGCAAGGTGTTTCTTTTGCAGATGAAGAAACTTATAACTTTGCCTTTGATACTGTGGATGCCATTGCCCGTCGGGAACCGGAGAAGCTGGCTATGGTTCACATTGCCAACGATATGACAGAGCGGCGGTTCACCTTTAAGGATATGAAGGATGCCTCCAGCCAAAGTGCCAACTACTTCAAGTCCCTGGGCATCAAGCGGGGAGACCGGGTAATGCTGGTGCTGAAGCGGCACTATCAGTTCTGGTTTGCGATTCTGGGTCTGCATAAGCTGGGTGCCATTGCGATCCCTGCCACCAATCAGCTGATGGAGCACGATTTTGTATACCGCTTCCAGGCAGCGGATGTAAGCGCAGTATTGTGTACTGCTGACGGTGTCACTGCAGAGCAGATCGAGTTGGCAGAAAAGACAGCAGGAATGAATCTGACCAAGGTGTTGGTGGGCGGCAGCCGGGAAGGCTGGCACGATTATAATGAAGAGTACGGCTTGTTCAGCCGCCGGTATGTCCGGGAGGCAGATGCCCCCTGCGGCAGTGATCCCATGCTGATGCTCTTTACCTCCGGCACTACCGGCTATCCCAAGATGGCGACCCATTCTTATAAGTATGCTTTAGGTCACTATGTCACAGCTAAGTATTGGCATTTGTGCGAACGAAACGGCTTGCACTTTACGATTTCTGAAACCGGTTGGGGTAAGGCTCTGTGGGGTAAGCTCTACGGTCAGTGGCTGTGTGAAGGCGCGGTATTCACCTATGACTTTGACCGTTTTGATGCAGAGAAGATCCTGCCGTTGTTCGCAAAATACAATATTACTACCTTCTGTGCACCGCCTACGATGTACCGGATGCTCATTAAGCAGGATCTTAGCAAGTATGACCTTTCTACCATTCATCACGCTACCACAGCTGGTGAGGCACTGAACCCCGAGGTGTTCTATCAGTTTGAAAAGGCTACCGGACTGCGGATCCACGAAGGCTTCGGTCAGACGGAAATGACCCTGGGCATCGCTAACCTGTACGGTGCCAATATCAAGCCCGGTGCAATGGGTAAGCCCGTACCCGGCTATGGCATCGATATTGTGGATGCAGAGGGCAACCCGGTGGAGGACGGTATCAATGGTGAGATCGTTATTCGCACCGATCCCAAGCCTACCTGTGGTGTATTCCTGGGCTATTACCGGAATCAGGAGGCTACCGATGCTGTGTGGCACGACGGTATGTATCACACCGGTGATGTGGCATGGCGGGATGAGGACGGCTACTACTGGTACGTGGGCAGAGCCGACGATGTTATCAAGTCCTCCGGCTACCGCATTGGACCCTTTGAGATCGAATCTACTATTATGGAACTGCCGGATGGTCTGGAATGTGGTGTTTCCGCAGCTCCGGACGAAGTGCGTGGTCAGGTAGTGAAGGCTTCCATCGTATTGGTTCCCGGCACGGAGGGTACTGAGGAACTGAAGAAGGAGATCCAAAACTACGTCAAGCAGCACACGGCACCCTATAAGTATCCTCGTATTGTGGTGTTCCGGGATGAACTGCCCAAGACCATCTCCGGAAAGATTATGCGGAATAAGCTGTAAGAAATATGCAGTTGTTGTGAACCTTTTATTGACAAGAATTTGCATTATATGATATGCTATTAAGGTTCCGAAGGTTTCGGAAAAAGACCGATTTATGAGGTGCAGCAATGGAACAAAATATGACCGGTGCGGACTACAAAACAAGAGAAGTCGCTGCCAGAATCCGGGAGCTTCGCGAGATCACGGGGCTGACCGTGGAGGAAATGGCTGCCCGCACAGATCTGAGTGTAGAAGAATATATCAAGTGCGAAGCAGGAGAACGGAATTTAAGCATTGCCTTCCTGTACCGATGCACATTAAGCTTTGGCGTGGATATGGGCGACCTGCTGGAAGGTCGCAGCCCCAAGCTGCGGTCCTATGCCCTGACCCGGAAGGGTGAGGGTCAGCGGATCGAGGAAGCGCACCATATGGTAGGCTTCAACCTGGCTGCGGATTTCCGCAACCGTATCGCACTGCCCCTGTATATGGAGCTGAAATATCGTCCCGGTGCGGAGTATGAAGATATCCAGCTGACCACCCACGTGGGACAGGAATGTGATATTGTGATCCGGGGTCATATGCGGATCCAGATCGGCGGACATACCGAGGTTTTGCACCCCGGCGACTGTATTTACTATGATAGTGCCACCCCCCACGGTATGATCGCCGTAGACGGGGAGGACTGTGCATTCTATGCCATCGTGCTGAGCAACTCTGCTGCCCGTGAAGGGGAGCAGGCTGCGGCAGTGGCAACACCCGGAAAGAAGCGGGCAGAATCGGACAAGACCCCCCGGGTCTATCACGATTTCATTCTGCCTCAGGTGGAAAACGGCAAGCTTACCGGTATTAGCTTCCAAAATCAGGAGAAGTTCAACTTCGCCTTTGATGTGGTGGATGCTTTGGGTCAGCGGAAGCCGGAAAAGCTGGCAATGCTCCATTTGTCCGAGGATGGTACCGAGCGGCGCTTCACCTTTAAGGATATGCAGAAGGAATCTGCCCGGGCAGCCAACTATTTTAAATCCCTGGGCATCCAGCGGGGTGACCGGGTGATGCTGGTGCTGAAGCGGCATTATCAGTTCTGGTTTGCAATTTTGGGTTTGCACAAGCTGGGTGCTGTGGCGATCCCTGCCACCAATCAGCTGCTGGAAAAGGACTTTACATACCGGTTTGCTGCCGGTAAGGTCCGTGCCATTCTCTGCACCGCCGATGGCGATGTGGCGGATGCGGTGGACGAGGCAGCTGCCAAGAGTCCCAGTCTGGAATTTAAGATCATGGTGGGCGGTAGCCGGGAAGGCTGGCATAACTTTGATGAAAGCTATCCCATGTTCAGCAGCCGTTTCCCCCGGGCAGAGGATGCGCCCTGCGGCAGCGATCCTATGCTGATGTTCTTTACTTCCGGCACTTCCGGCTATCCCAAGCTGGCAGCGCACAATTATAAGTACCCCCTGGGTCACTTTATCACGGCAAAATACTGGCACCGGGTGAACCCCGACGGCTTGCACCTGACCATTTCCGATACCGGTTGGGCAAAAGCACTGTGGGGCAAGCTCTACGGTCAGTGGCTGTGCGAGGCTGCCAACTTTGTCTATGACTTTGACCGCTTTGATGCGGAGAAGATCCTGCCTCTGTTTTCCAAGTATCATATTACCACCTTCTGCGCACCGCCTACGATGTACCGTATGCTTATTAAGCAGGATCTGAGCCGGTTTGACCTTTCCTCTATTGAGCACGCTTCCATTGCCGGTGAGGCATTGAATCCGGAAGTGTTCCGCCAGTTTGAGAAAGCAACAGGCTTGCAGATCATGGAGGGCTTCGGTCAGTCTGAAAGCACCCTGATCATCGGCAACCTCACCGGTGACGATCATAAGATCGGATCTATGGGTAAGCCGGTGCCTCTGTACGATGTCCATTTGCTGGACGCAGAGGGTGAGGAAGTGGCACCCGGCGAAAACGGCGAGATCTGTATCGATATTTCCAAGGGTATTCCCTGCGGCCTTAGCTATGGCTACGAAGGCAGCCCGGAGATCACGGCGGAAACCTGGAAGGATGGCTTCTACCACACCGGCGACCTTGCCTGGAAGGATGAGGACGGTTTCTTCTGGTATGTGGGCAGAGCAGACGATGTTATCAAGTCTTCCGGTTACCGTATTGGACCCTTCGAGATCGAAAATGTTATTATGGAACTGCCGTATGTTCTGGAATGTGGCGTTTCTGCTGCTCCGGACGAGGTGAGAGGTCAGGTGGTCAAGGCTTCCATCGTGCTGGTAAAGGACTTCCAGGGTACCGACGAGCTGCGTAAGCAGATCCAGGACTATGTCAAGTCCCGTACCGCTCCGTACAAGTACCCCCGGATCGTGGAGTTCCGGGAGAGCCTGCCCAAAACCACCAGCGGCAAGATCATCAGAAAGAAGCTGTAAGGTATGGACCACAAAAGACTGACTCTTTTTGCCGGGCATTACGGCAGCGGCAAGACCAACATTGCCGTAAACTATGCACTGCTGCTGGCGAAGGAAGGGAAGAAGGTCTGCATTGCGGATCTGGATATTGTCAATCCTTATTTCCGGACGGCAGACAGTGCCCCGGAGCTGGCAGCGGCAGGGATCGATCTGGTTCGTCCCCAGTATGCCAATTCCAATGTGGACCTGCCGGCACTTCCGGCAGAAAGCTACCGGTTGGTGCAGGATAAAAGCACTTACGGCATTATGGACATCGGCGGCGATGACCGGGGCGCATATGCCCTGGGACGGTTCGTGCCTGCTATTTTAGAGGAGCAGAATTACCGGATGGCATTTGTGGTGAATACCTGCCGCCCTCTGACCCAGACACCGGAAGATGCCATGGAGATTATGGAGGAGATCCAAGCCGCCTGCGGCTTGCCCTTCACCTGCATCGTAAATAATACAAACCTGGGCGCAGAAACCACCCCTGAGGTGGTCACCGGCGCACTTGACTATATGGAAAACCTCTGCAAACGCAGCGGATTGCCTCTTTGGATGCACACCGCTGAGCAAACCGTGGCGGAAAAGCTTGACCGACTTGCCGCACCGGTGATGCCGATGCAGCTGCAGAAGAAATACTTTTAGGCTGAGGAGGAAATAATTATGCCAAAGCTAACATTCAAAACCGATCTGTGCAAGGGCTGCGGACTGTGTGTAAATGCCTGTCCCAAGGGCTGCCTTGCCATTGACACAGATGCAATCAACCAAAAGGGATATTCTCCTGCGGTGATGGTGGATCAGGAAAAGTGCATCGGCTGTGCTTTCTGTGCAACAATGTGTCCTGATTGCATTATCACCGTAGAGAAGTAAGGAGGACGATTATGGCAGAACGTGTACTTATGAAGGGCAACGAGGCCATCGCAGAAGCTGCGATCCGTGCCGGTTGCCGTCACTATTTCGGCTATCCCATCACACCCCAGACAGAGATCGCTGCTTATATGGCAAAGAAAATGCCTAAGATCGGCGGTGTATTTCTGCAGGCGGAAAGTGAGATCGCTTCCATCAATATGGTCTACGGCGCTGCGGCAGCAGGTATGCGTGTTATGACCTCTTCCTCCAGCCCCGGAATTTCCCTGAAGACGGAGGGCTTGAGCTACATTGCCGGCTCTGATGTGCCTGCTTTCGTGGTGAATGTTCAGCGTGGCGGCCCCGGCTTGGGCGGTATTCAGCCTTCCCAGTCTGACTATTTCCAGGCTACTAAGGGCGGTGGACACGGTGACTACCGTATGATCGTCCTGGCACCTGCCTCTGTGCAGGAGATGGCAAGCCTGACCATCAAGGGCTTCAATCTGGCAGACAAGTACCGTATGACCGCAATGATCCTGGCAGACGGCACCATTGGACAGATGATGGAGCCGATCTCTTTTGAGGATGCGGAGATCGAAACCTATGAGAAGCCCTGGGCACTTACAGGAACCAAGGGCAAGCGCCCCCACAATATCGTAAACTCCCTCTATCTGCAGCCGGATCAGCTGGAAATCAAAAATTTTGAGCGTTACGAGCGGTATAAGCTGGTAGAGCAGAACGAAGCAATGTGGGAAGAGTATATGATGGAAGATGCAGAGCTGTGTGTTGTGGCATTTGGTATTGCTTCCCGTGTTGCCAAGAATGCAGTGGCTGCTGCAAGAGCTGAGGGTATCAAGGCAGGCTTGATCCGTCCCATTACCCTGTGGCCCTTCCCCAATGCACCGCTGCTGGCAGCAGCCGACAAGGTCAAAGGCTTTATCAGCGTAGAGCTGAGTATGGGTCAGATGATCGAAGATGTACGGCTGGCTACCCAGTGCAAGCGTCCTGTGGCTTTGTGCAACCGCTGCGGCGGTATGATCCCCAGTCCTGACGAGGTGCTCGCTTCCTTGCGGAAGGCACAGAAAGGAGAGTTCTAAATGGCTGTTGTATTTGAAAAGCCTAAGGCTTTGACCGATGCGCCGCTGCATTATTGTCCCGGCTGCCCCCACGGCATTATCCACCGTTTAGTGGCAGAGGCAATTGACGAATTGGGCATCGAAGGGAAAGCCATCGGTGTTGCGCCTGTTGGCTGCGCAGTTATGGCATATGACTATTTTGCCTGCGATATGATCGAGGCTGCCCACGGTAGAGCACCTGCAGTGGCAACCGGCATCAAACGCTGCCGCCCGGAAAATATTGTGTTTACATACCAGGGTGACGGTGACCTGGCTTCCATCGGTATGGCAGAAACCGTCCACTCTGCTGCAAGAAACGAGAATATCACCGTGATCTTCGTAAACAATGCCATTTACGGTATGACCGGTGGTCAGATGGCACCTACCAGCCTCCCCGGACAGGTGACCCAGACCTCCCCCTACGGCAGAGATGTGAACCATTGCGGCTGGCCCATCCGTGTCAGTGAAATGCTGGCAACCCTGGAAGGTCCTGAGTTCATTACCCGTGTGGCTGTGAATAATGTAAAGAATGTCAACGCTGCCAAGAAGGCGATCAAGAAGGCGTTCCAGAACCAGATGGAAGGAAAGGGCTTCTCCTTGGTAGAGGTCATTTCCGCTTGTCCCACCAACTGGGGTATGACACCCCAGAAGGCATTGGAGTGGGTGGAGAGTGATATGCTGCCCTATTACCCCTTGGGCGTATACAAAGACAGAACTGCAGCAAAGGAGAGTAAGTGATATGAAAACGACTCAAATTTTGATTGCAGGCTTCGGTGGACAGGGCATCCTGTTTGCGGGTAAGTTCCTGGCATATAAGGGCTTGATGGAAGATAAGCAGGTCTCCTGGCTGCCTTCCTACGGTCCTGAGATGCGTGGCGGCACTGCCAACTGTAATGTGATCCTGTCGGAAACACCGGTGGGCTCTCCCATTGTTACAGCCCCGGATGTGCTGATCGCAATGAACCTGCCTTCTTTGGAAAAGTATGTGGATACTGTGGTACCCGGCGGACAGATCTATTTGGATTCTTCCCTCATTGACGCAAAGGTCAGCCGTACCGATGTTCAGGTGTTCTACCTGCCTGCTACCCAGATGGCAAAGGAAGCCGGCATCCCCACACTGGCAAATATGATCATTATCGGCAGCCTGCTGCAGAACAATCCGGAGCTTTCCTTTGAAGGCACCGAGGCAGTGGTTTCCAAGCTGGTACCCCCCACCAAGGCAGAGCTGGTAGAACTGAATATGAAGGCTCTGAATATGGGCAAGGAGTATCAAGGATGAAGGTAGCCTGCCTGCAAATGGATGTGCTGCCCTCCCAGCCGGATGCGAATTTCAGCCACGCTGCTGAGCTGATCGCCCAGGCAATGGAAGCGCAGCCGGATGTGCTGGTTTTGCCGGAGAGCTGGGATATCAGCTTTCTGCCCCGAAACGCCACCCCGGAGCTGTATGCAAACAGCTATAGCCGGGCAGTCCGGGAAATCGGCGACCTGGCAAAGAAACACAATGTCAACATCGTGGCAGGCTCGGTGTCCAATTACCGGGAGGGAAAACTCTGCAACACCTGCTGCGTGTTTGACCGGCAGGGCGCACTGATCGCCACCTATGACAAGATCCATCTGTTTACCCATGTGGGAGAGGACAAACGCTATCAAAAGGGCGAAGCTCTTGGCACGTTTCTGTTGGACGGCGTCCGCTGCGGTGTGATCATCTGCTATGATGTGCGCTTCCCGGAGCTTGTAAGGACCATGTGCCTGGACGGCTTGGATATGCTGTTTGTGGTGTGTCAGTGGCCCAAAGCACGGATCGATATGCTTCAGACCCTTTGCCGTGCCCGTGCTATTGAAAATCAAATTTTTGTTGCCTGCTGCAGTGCTTGCGGCACTGCCGGAGATCGGGTCTGCGGTGGCGGTTCCACCGTCTACGGACCTTCCGGTCAGCTGCTGGCAGCAGGGGAAAATGCAGAGGTGATCCTCTGCGCTGACTGTGAGCTTGACAGCTTGCAAGGATTACGTGATTCTTTCCCGGTATTCCGGGATAGACGGCCGGAGCTTTACCGGCTGTGACGAAATAAGGAGGTAAATAATTATGAATGCAATGACCGAAATGAGCAACTATCGCCACGAAAAAGTCCTGTTTGTCAACAATGAGAAGGCTGGCTTGAAGGCGATCATCGCTGTTCACAACACCAACCTGGGCCCCGCCATCGGCGGCTGCCGTCTGTTCCCCTACGCATCCTATGACGATGCCCTGTTCGATGTCCTGCGTCTGTCCCGCGGTATGTCCCACAAGAACGCAGTGGCAGGCTTGCCCCACGGCGGCGGCAAGGGTGTTATTATTGCTGACCCCTCTCAGAAGACTGAGGCTATGTTCGAAGCCTTCGGCGAGGCAGTGAACAACCTGGGCGGCGACTACATCACCGCAGAGGACGTGAACACCACCTGTGACGATGCACTGGTAATGCTCCGCAAGACCAACCATATCTGCGGTCTGCCCCAGAACAGTGGTGACCCCTCTCCCTTCACCGCAAGAGGTGTATGGCAGGGTATCAAGGCTACCGCTAAGGTGGCACTGGGCAGAGATGACCTGGAAGGCGTGACCATCGCTGTTCAGGGCTTGGGTAAGGTCGGCTATGACCTGTGCCGTCTGCTCCACGAAAGCGGCGCTAAGCTGATCATCGCAAATCGCAGCAACAAGGCAGCTGCAGAAAAGGCTGCCCAGGAGTTCGGCGCTGTGATCGTTCCCACCGAGCAGATCATGAGCCAGGAGTGCGATATCTTCTCTCCCAACGCTATGGGTGCTATTCTGAACCCCACCACCATTGCTCAGCTGAAGTGTAAGGCAGTTGCCGGCGGTGCCAACAACCAGATCCTGGACGATGCTTCCGGCATCGCACTGAAGGAGCGGGGCATCTTCTACGCACCTGACTTCGTTATCAACGGCGGCGGCGTTATCAACGCAGCAGCTGAGGTGGACGGACCTTACAACAAGGATGCCGTTCTGGCAAAGGTGGACAACATCTACAACTCCATCGAGCACATCCTCTCCGAGTCCAAGAAGACCGGCGAGCCCGAGGGCGTTATTGCTACCCGTTACGCAGAATCCCTCATCTACGGTTAATAAACATTACATAGCAAAAAGGCGCTGTCTCAAAATCAATGAGACAGCGCCTTTTTATGGAAGGATTTACTTGTAGGGAAGGCATATATGTCAAGAGCAACATAGGTAACACCCGGGGAAGAGACATAGGTTACAGTCTGCAGATGTGGCGATTGAGAAGTTTGCCTTCAATAGCATCAACAG
>JAZQHW010000156.1:0-11340 GCA_045540795.1 Faecousia sp.
ATCCCGGTCACGGTACTCGTGCTTCTCATAATAGCCCATCAGCGCACCTGCATCATTCCGCAAAGCTACCATATACACATCTTTATTCTCTTTTTCATTATAGAAGGTATGTACACGGTTATTTTGCGAACTCTCTTCAAACCAGGAAAGCACCCGCTTGATCATCTCTACAGACTTTTCATTGTGGCAAGCCAGCAGGCTTTTTCCCAGAAGCGCCCCGCCGCCATACCGGGCATACCGCTGACAGGCAACCGGGTTCATATATACAATTGTATGCGCCATATCACAGAGCACCACCGCACTGGTATCCTGTTCCAGCACACCCTTATAAAAATCACAAATATCCATTTTCTTATTTTCCTTTCATTCTGTTTTTTCTTCCAGACAGCGGTATAACCGTTCCAGCAGATCCCCCTGCAGATAAAATGTTGTTTCAAAATGCATAAACTGATCTGTGTTCCGGTCCCACAAAAGGAGCAGCTTCGGCGGAAACTCCTCGTCACTTTCCCAAAACTGCAGCAGCACCGGGAAGAACTCCGTCACCGAAAACCGACAGGTCAGATCTGCCCCTGCCATAGGCTTCTGCAAAACACCGCACATTTTTTCACAGGCAGCCTTCAGACCTTCCAAATTGCCATCAAAGCACCTGGCGTATTTCTTCGTAAAGCCTTCGGTATTGGTGACACCGGTAACCACGAAATTCCCCACAGTACACCACTGATCAAACAGCACCGGTGCCGTTTTCCCCTTGTGATAGCACAGAAGATCATATATCGTCATCACCGTGCTGAAATTACGGCATTCCTGCCACACACTACCGATACGCTCCTCGATACCACCGGTTGCTCTTCTAATGCGGCAAGGGGTATTTAAATAAGAAAGATAGATCCACGCGCTATCTGCCGCCAGCTGAAATTTGCGGATCAGCTGCTCCTGGTCGTATGACAGAAATATCTTCTTGCCAATATCCACCTGCAGATCATAATTATCTGTAGCCAATGTCCCTTTCCTCCCCCTCAACGATAGGATCATTATATCACACCTGTTTCCCACTTGCAATGCAGGTCTGCGGAGCATAGGTTGCTCATAACACAGATCCGTGATATGCTTTTTACAGAAAGGTTGTGAAGCTATGGACACTTATATAACCGGATCTACCATCAAATGCCTGCGGGAGCGTCGCAAAATGACCCAGGCAGAGCTGGCAGAAATAATCGGTGTCAGCAGCAAAACCATATCCAAATGGGAAACTGCCAGGGGTCTTCCGGACATTTCCTTATTACAGTCTCTGGCGGGTGCTTTAGGTATTTCCGTTATCGAACTGATGAACGGCAAGCACATCACCAATCAAAATATTTCCGCCAATATGCTCCGCTGCAAATTCTTTGCCTGTCCTGTTTGCGGGAATATCATTCACAGCACCGGAAATGCTGTTATCAGCTGCTGCGGTATTACACTGCCACCTCTGGAAGCTGAAGAAGCAGACAGCAAGCACCTTGTCAGGGTAGAGAAGGTGGAAGACGAGTATTTTCTCACCATTCAACATCCCATGACCAAAGAACACTATATTTCTTTCATTGCCTATGTAACCGCTGACCGGATCCAAATGGTCAAATTTTATCCTGAAGGCAATGCAGAAACCCGTATGCAGCTTCGTGGAAAAGGCAAGCTTTATTATTACTGCAATCATCACGGCTTAATAAAAGCAAAAATCCGGTGACTCCCTCGTCACCGGATTTCCTCATTTTCTGTCGATTCGGGCATTGATATATTTCATCAAATCATCCTTACCCTTTAACTGCAGAACGTACTGGAATTCATTGTACAAAATCTGCTCAGCATCTTTGAAAAAGCGTTCATCAGACATATGTAAGCGTTTTCCCTCTGCTTCACGCTCTTTTTTATGGGCATAGATAGCTTTGATCATTTTGATCAGCTCCAGATGATCGCCCTTTGCAATAAGCTCTCTATAATGCTCCTTCCGGGCATTTTCATCAACGATCCATTCCGCATTTTCCTCCGGCATAGAATCGATGAGCTTATGGATCTCATCTATAGACAGAAGTCTTCGCATTTTCTTCAAAACATTCTCATTGTCCGTGGGCGCAAAAATCGTGGCGCCCTTATCGTGCACAGGCTTCAAAACGAAATACGTCTTTTTCTTTCCGCTGACTGTTTTTTCTTCTATATCCGCAATAATACAGACGCCCTGTGTTCCGTATATGATCTCATCATTTATCTGGAACATAATCGCCATCCTCTCACTTCATCGATCATGTTTATTATAGCTTTTATTTTTCAAAATTTCAAAAGCCTTTTTGTTGAAAATTTCAATGAAATTACAAAGGAAATATGCGCATACTGAACAAATTCCAAAGCTTTCAGATCAGCACCCCGTTGCAATGGTCGATCTCGTGCTGAATGATCTGCGCTGTCCAGCCGGTGAAGGTCTTGATACGGAACTTAAATTGTGCATTCTGCCACCTGACTTTAATGGTCCGGTAGCGTTGACATTTCCTGGGTCCTCCCAGTAAGGAAAGGCAGCCTTCCTCTGTATCATACGCCTCTGACATTTTGATGATCTCCGGGTTAAACATCGTCATATAGCTGCCTTCATTGTCAAAAACAATGATCCGCTTCCGCACACCGATCATATTGGCTGCCATTCCCACACAGGCATTTTGATTGGCTGTCAGCGTATCCAGCAGATCCCGGGCAACCGGCAGATCTTCCGGTGTTGCCGGCTCTGACTTTCCACTAAGCAAAATTGGATCGTGTACCACTTCTTTAACCATTGATATCCTTCTTTCTCCTCTCCCACTGCTCACGGGTAAGAATAGAGGTATGACCGGTGCGCTTTTCATTCAGCAATGCCACATCCAGATTCTCTGTAGTATGATGATATACAAAGCCCAGTTTTTCCTGCACCCGGTGGGATTTTTCATTTCCCTGATAATAACCGCACCAAACGGCGCGCATATGCAGCACTTCAAAGGCATATCGCAACAGTTTTTCCGCTGCTTCCGGTATCAGTCCCTGTCCCCAAAAAGGTTTGCCGATCCAATATCCAAGCTCACATTCATCCTCCCGGTCCGTCATATCGGTATACCCTTTCAGCTTTAACCCAACGCTGCCAACGGGGGTACCGTCCTTCAGGCACACGGCATAGGTTTCCGGGGCAGAAAGCACATCCCGGATGATCTGCCGGCTGTTTTCCACGTCGGTATGGGCAGGCCAGCCGGCTGCCGGACCTACCTCCGGGTCTTTTGCATATTCATAAAGTGCTGCCGCATCCTTCTCCTGCCACGGACGCAGGATCAACCGTTTTGTTTCCAGCATCCAACTCACTCCTGCTTTCTGTTCATTCATATTCTACCACCTCTTATTTACATTGTACCACATCAAAAAAAGCCTTGCAACCGGCAGGCAGATAGAGTAGAATAATCCCAATCAAAAAAACACAGAGGTGAGCCATTATGCATTATGAATACAGAACCTGTCCCTGTGGTGCGATCCGGGGCATTGGCACAGAGGAATATGCCCTTTTCAAGGGCGTACCCTACGCCCAGGCAGAGCGTTGGGAGGCACCGGTGCCCGTTACCCAGTGGGAGGGAGAATTTGACGGCACCAGGCAAGGCGTTGCCTGCCCCCAAAGCAACACCTACGGCTTATTCCAGTCTGCCACTTCCCGTTTTTACAAAAACGAGGTCGTAGAAAAGCCATTGGTCGAATACAGTGAGGATTGTCTGAACCTGAATATCTGGGCACCCCACAACGCAGAAAGCCTGCCGGTACTGGTGTACATTCACGGTGGCTCCTACGAAACAGGAAATGCCAGTGCTCCCGCATTTTCCGGTGTTTCTTATTGCCGCCGTAACATTATTCTTGTAAACATCTCTTACCGTCTGAACGTTCTTGCCAGCGGTATCGGTGACGGTCATAAAGGCAATTACGGTCTGCAGGATCAGATCTGTGCGCTGCAATGGATCCAGCGAAACATTGCCGCCTTTGGCGGTGACCCTGATAAAGTCACCATTATGGGTGAAAGTGCCGGCGCAATCAGCGTTCAAACTTTACTTCTGGCACCCCAAGCCAAGGGATTGTTCCGGGGTGCGATTATGCTCAGCGGCGGCGGTATCTTCTCCAATACCCTTCGAATCAAAGCCCCGGAAGAAATGGAACCAGTTTGGAGAAAGCTAAAAACTTGTTTCGGCGCAAAAACGCTGGATGATTTGAAAAACATCCCCCACAAGGAGTTATTCGCTGTCTGGAAATCCGTTGCTGCAACCAGTCCCCGATTTGCCTTCCCCGCCCTGCCTGTAATTGACGGGGAGTTTATCCCGGAAGATCCCCGGAAGCTGGCAGAAGCCGGTAAAGTCAACGGTGTCCCCACCATCATCAGCGTATTAAGCAAGGATATGTGGCCGCACGCCCTTTACGAAGCTACCGTCGATTGGGCACTTTTGATGGAACAGGCTGGTCTTCCTCCGGTGTACGGAATGTTCTTTGACCGTGCTGTCCCCGATTCTGATCACGGGGCATACCACGGCTGTGATCTGCGGTATGTCTTTGATACCCTCCACATATCCTGGCGGAATTTCACTGAGACCGATCACCGGATCAGCCGGAATATCATCGACTATTTCGCCAACTTCATTAAAACCGGCACTCCCACCGCTCCCGAGCTTCCCCAATGGCTTCCCCTTGGCAACAAACAAAGGGACTTTATGCATTTTGGCGATGCACCTTGCGCTATGGAAGCCGTTCCTGCAGAACAGCTTCTGGTAACCGAGCAAACAGGCAAACAGTTCCCCACCTAATTGGATATAGGAATTCCCCGCAGATGGCAGTGTTCTCTGTCTTCTGCGGGGAATTAATCATCAAAATATGATCAGCATACCCACCAGCATACCGGCTATGGCAGAAAAAGCCGGAAGCTTGCTATGGTACATCAAAATGGACTGGGGCAGGATCTCACCGAACACGACATACAGCATAGCGCCGCTGGCAAAGCCCAAGCTTAACGTCAAGCCCAAAGGACCGATCTCACCCAATGCAAAGCCCAGCAGTGCGCCTAAAATCGTAGGAACGCCGGAGCAAGCGGTGATCAGCACCGCCTTTCCCTTGGGCATACCGCCACTGATCAGCGGAACGGAAACTGCCATACCCTCCGGGATGTTATGCAAGCCGATCAAAACTGCCAGCACCAGTGCCGCACTGCCCATAACGCCGTTATTGCTGGCATAGGAAGCACCAATGGTCATACCCTCCGGCACGTTATGTAATGCAATAGCAGCTGCCATCACGATACCCGCCATAAAAAGCTCCAGCTTACTGTCTTTTCTTGCGTAATGGTGCTCTAAATGGTCACTGTGGATCAGTTCGTCCAGATCGTCCGCCGTTTTGGGGTGGTTGTTATCGATATGGGGAACTTCCGGGTTGGTTTTCCGGTCAATGAGGAAATTCAGAAAATATGTGACTGCCACGCCAAACGCAATCGAACCCACCACTGTCCATATCCCGACATTGGTTTCCACCGCCTCTGTAACCAGATCAAAGCAGACCACGCTGAGCATCACGCCGCTGGCAAAGCTTAGCAGCAGGCTGACTGTTCGGTTGGAGTCTTTCTGGAGCATTGCGCCCACAAGGCCGCCCAATCCGGTTCCCACCACACCTGCCAGCAAGGTGGTCAGGATCAATGTTTCAATTACACCCATTTTCTTTCTCTCCCAAGTGTTTTTCAAAATATGCACTCATCATATCACAGTGTTTGCCGGATTACAACACTATCCCACATTTTTCCTTTATTTCTACAACGCTGCCTCCTCCTTGACAACCTTGATCCCCCTTGGTACAATTTCTGTATCTACAACTGTTATGAATCCACAGGAGCAAATCAATGAAATCAAATCGCATTCAACTGTCCGATCATTTTTCCTACAGGCGGCTGCTCCGTTTTACGCTGCCCTCCATCGGTATGATGATCTTTACATCCATATACGGCGTTGTGGACGGCTTTTTCGTCTCCAACTTTGCCGGAAAAACCGCCTTTGCCGCGGTGAATCTTATCTATCCACTGCTGATGATCCTGTCCACCGTAGGCTTTATGTTTGGCACCGGTGGTTCTGCCATCGTCGCCAAGACTTTGGGAGAGGGCAAAAAAGAACTGGCAAACCGTTACTTCTCCCTGTTTGTCTATATTTCTTTAGGGTTGGGTGTTCTTCTTGGGGTTTTAGGCATTACCTTTATCCGTCCCATTGCCGCAGCCTTGGGTGCAGAAGGACAAATGCTGGAAGATGCGGCATTATATGCCCGGATCATTCTCATTGCCCTGCCTTTTAATGTGCTGCAATTTCTGTTCCAGTCCTTTTTCGTCACTGCGGAAAAACCCAATATGGGCTTGACTGTCACCCTTTCTGCCGGGGGTACCAATATGGTGCTGGATGCGGTGCTGGTGCCGCTATTGCCTACCCCCTACAAGCTGGCAGGCGCTGCCATTGCCACTGCCGTCAGTCAAATTGTTGGCGGCTTGACACCGCTGATCTACTTTGGAAGAAAGAATGACAGTATTCTCCGTCTTGGCAAAACCGATCCTAACCTCCGGGTACTCCTGCAAGCCTGTATCAACGGTTCTTCTGAGTTCATGAGCAATGTTTCTATGAACATTGTTGGTATGCTTTACAATCTGCAGCTTTTGAAATATGCCGGTGAGGACGGTGTTGCCGCCTATGGGGTAATGATGTACGTCAGCTTCATCTTTGCTGCCACCTTTATCGGCTACTCCATCGGCACTGCCCCTGTTTTCGGCTTCAATGACGGTGCGCAGAATTATGCCGAACTGAAAAGTCTTTTCAGAAAGAGCTTGATCCTTACCGGTATACTGGGCATTGCCATGATCGTTTCCGGCGAGCTGCTTGCCGAGCCTCTGGCGCACATATTCGTAGGATATGACCCGGCATTAATGTCGCTGACCGTGTCCGGCTTCCGCATTTTCGTTCTGTCCTTCCCCTTTATGGGCTATGCTATTTTTGCTTCCGGTTTCTTCACCGCCCTGAACGACGGTGTGACCTCTGCCATCATTTCCTTTTTGCGCACACTGGTATTCCAGATCGCAGCCGTTCTGCTGCTACCACTGATCTGGGACATTGACGGCATATGGTTTTCTATTGTTTTGGCAGAGCTGATGGCGGTGGTATTCTCTGCCCTGTTCCTGCTTGTAAAAAGAAAAAAGTATCATTACTTATAAGGAGATATGGATTATGACTTTTTCTGAATTAGCCAAAGCACGCTACTCTGTTCGTTCCTTCAAAAACGAACCTATCGAAGAGGCAACCCTTTTGCAGATTTTGGAAGCCGGCCGTGTAGCGCCTACCGCCTGCAACTATCAGCCGCAACGGATCTATGTAGCAAAAAGCGAAGAATCCCGAAAAAAGCTGGCAGCTATCTGCCGCTGCACCTTTGATGCTCCGGTGATCCTGGTAATCTGCTACGACCGGACCCGGGACTATAAAAGCAAGCTGATGCCCGGCTATGAATCCGGTGAAACTGACGCTGCCATCGTATGTACCCATATGATGCTCCAGGCTTTTGAACTGGGTGTCGGTTCCTGCTGGGTAGGTCTTTTCAATGCAGATCAAGTATCAGAAGCCCTGGGACTTCCGGAAAATGTTACGGTGTCTGCTCTGCTGCCTATGGGATATCCTGCCGAAAACGCAGAACCCCTCCACCTCCACAGCTCCTTCCGGGATTTCGATGACACCATTCAGGATATCTAACATCCTTTCTGCATAAATTTGAGATTATGCAGCGTTAAATATTTAGAAATTGCCTTTCTTCTTGTTTTCTATTAATATATCCACATTACACAGGTAATTAATAACAAGAAAGAGGTTATTTTATGAAAAAGCTGATCTCCCTTTTGTTGGCTGCAGCCTTAATTTTATCTGCGGCACCGGTGATCCGCGCCTCCTCTGTAGAGGAACGCACCGGTCTTACCAACGAGCTTATGGTCACCCGTCAGGTGGAGTATCCTACCGGCAGCTATATTTGCCATAAGCTGCTGGACAAAATGCCGGTAACAATGGAAGCCTGGGTATATTTGCCTGCGGACCGGTATGCCGAGCTTGGGGGAACGATCTTCGGCAACAAACCCCAAAAGAACACCCCTGCCCTTTCCTTTTCCATTGAAGAATCCGGTGTGCCGCAACTGGCATTTGGCAGCGCAGGCGATGAATACACCTTCAAATTTACAAGTGCAGCTGTGCCTCAAGACACCTGGACCCACGTTGCTATTGTTTACGGCACCGGCACAGATAACAAGCAGGCATACTGCTACATTAACGGTGAACTGAAGGGCACCACTGCCACCAGCAAGTGGTATTCTCCCACCTCAGATATTCTCAATCGAAAGTTCTGTCTGGCAGGTGACCTGCAACAGGTAAACTTCGAAGGTTTCCGGGGCACTTTGGGGGATGTCACCGTCTATAGTGATGTCCGTACGCCTGAGGAGATCCTGGCAGATATTAACGGAACACCTGATTTAAGTGACGATGCACTGCTTTGCCACTATGCGCTTTCCAATGCCGTTTACGGAACCGACATCTTGGATTCCAGCTCCAACGGCTATGATATGGAATTTGAGAAAATGTGGCTGACCCAGGAAGAACGGGATGCCTATTTTGCTCAGGACGAGAACAACTACGCATACACCATTGCCTTCATCCCGGATATTCAGATCACCACCAGAATCTACCCCAGCAGACTGCCTCCCATCTTTGATTTCCTCATTGAAAACAAAGAAACCCTGAACATTCAGTATGCCGTCAGTCTTGGGGATCTCACCGACACCAACACGGAAACGGAATGGGACAGAGTCAAAACGCAGTATGACCGTCTTAACGGCATTGTGCCCTACACCTTGATCCGGGGCAACCACGATATTACCAAAAATAACAGTGCGCTGCTTTATGACCAGTATTTCAGCGTACCCGGAGAATATTACTACGATTATATTAAGTCCAACGGTGGAATGTTTAGTGATTCCACCACCACAGACACCTATGTTACCTTCAGTGTTGGCGATGTGGATTATGTGATCCTGAATCTGGATTTCGGTGCATCGGACGATGTGCTGACCTGGGCAGATGGCATACTGACCCAATTCCCGGAGCATCGGGCGATCATCGTCACCCACGGATATTTGGCAAGTGACGGCAATCGCCTCACCGCAGATTACAGCGGTGCCCCCTCAACTTACATCAGCACCTGGAACGATGCAGATGTTATGTGGGATAACCTGATCCGTAAGCACGAGAACATTGACCTGGTTGCCTGCGGTCACGTTGGTGTAGACCATATCATCTACTCAAAGGACACCGGGGACAACGGCAATATTGTGCACCAAATGCTCTCCGATACCCAATATGTGGACCGGAAGATCCTGGGTGCCGGTATTGTTACGCTGATGCACTTCACCGAGGATGGCAGATATGCACGCGTGGAGCATTATTCCACCGTACACGAAAAGTATTTCCGGGAAACCAACTATGCCATCACCATGGACTTTGACGAAACCTCTGATCCCGTTACTCCCGAAGAAGCAGAGCCCATTTCCCGCTACTGTGAACACTGCCAGCAGGAAGAATCCTGGCAGCCTTTGACCTCTGCTGATACAGAAGAAGGTTCCCTTACCAGCGGTCACTATTATCTGCCTAAAAACCTCAGCTTCAGCAAGAAAACTGTTTCCAAAAACAACACCGTATGCCTGGATCTGAACGGTTATACCTACACCGCCAACACCCACCTGGTTTTGGAAAGCGGCGCAACCTTGAACATTCAGGGAAAAGACGGCATTATGCAAGGCTACGGCAACACCACCGGTGATCCGGGTCGAACAATTTGGGTCAAGAGCGGTGCGACCCTCAACCTATACAGCGGCACATTGACCGGTCTTTCCTCCACTGTCCGTAGTGCAAGCAACGGCGGTGTACTGGGTGTTTACGGCACCTTCAATATGTACGGCGGCACCATCCGGGACGGCATTGCCGATGCCACCGGCGGCAGTGTATTTGTTGACCGGGTAGCCACCTTCCGTATGTACGGCGGCAAAATCTACGGTGGCACTGCCCCCACCGGTGAATGTGTTTACACCCGTGGCAAAACACTCCTGGCAAACAACGCAACCATCGAGCATCTTATCTGCAATCCTAAATCCGGCAACACCACTCTTGCAGATCTTCTGACCATTCAAGGCACCTACACCGGTACCCTTTGTCTTAGCTATTCAAAAGTAACCGCTGCAGGTATCGTTATGGGTATCAGTGACAATGCAGATCTGTCCGGCGCTGACATCTATTTTCAAACCAGCGACTTCCGGGTCAAGGTAGAAGGCGATACGCTGGTCAGCTATCTGCCTGACGCGGCGGAGATCATTACAGACGAGGATACCTCTGTGTCCTATGCCACCATCGACGAAGCTCTGGAAAATCTCCAGGATGGACAAACCCTTGTCCTGCATCAAGGTGTCACCTCTCTTACCATTGATAAGAACATCGTGCTGGATCTCAACGGACGCAAGATCAGCAGCACCCTCACCGCAGCAGAGGGTGTCACCGTCTATGTAAAGGACAGCGCCACCGCCGACTATGATATTGGTGACGGTGTTTACGGCAAAGTAAAAACCCTTTCCGGCAACATTCTGCCTGCGGAAGCCACAGAAACCTCTGATGTATATCTGCAGACTATGGGCAGCACCTATCTTTCCTATCACGCTGTGGGGCTCAATATCCACGGTATGACCCTAAAACCCGGCGATGCTGCGCTGTACTTCAATAACAATTTTGCCGGTGACAGTATGGTAAGGGACCGGATCGCTTCCTTCGGCATTGCCATGAGCATCACCGGTGAGCCCACCGCTGCTACTATGGAGAACGTCAAGCATTATACTGCTCTGGATGCTTCTCATTTCGGAAGCGAATTGGGTAACAACGGTTCTCTGCTTTATAACATTATGAAAGAGCAGAACGGTAACACCACCAATGACAACTTTGCAAAAACCACCGTTTACGGAAGAGCTTATGTAAAATTGACCACCGGAGAGTATCTGTTTGGCATTTGCAGAGAACGTTCACTAAAAGACCAGGTAGTAATGGCAGACCAAGCATTCAGCACTTTGGATGCTGTCCAGCAGGAAGGTCTTGTCACACTGTATAACCGGTTCCCCAACGTTTTGGAAACCTGGAATTTGACAAATTTAAACACCTATATAGAAAACAACTAATATAGAAAGGTCCGTGACAAGGCTGGTTTTGATATGCTACCCCCATAAGAGACAGTGAAAAA
>JAZQHW010000157.1:0-4474 GCA_045540795.1 Faecousia sp.
AAGTCAAATGCCTTGCGAAGCAAGCCTTTTTCATTTTTAATGTATAAAACAGTTTTGTAATTTTATATAACTCAAGATATAGAAAAGCTGTAAATCGTTAAACTTGCGTTTGACGGTTTGCGGCTTTTTTGACACTCTGAAAACACCTTGCAAACGCAAGGTGTTTTGCATTAAACCAGTTCTTCTCTGAAATATGCCCGGGTAACGGCATATGTACCGTCCGGGGCGGTGACGGTGAGGCGGATATAAGTGTTTTCTTCGGTGCTGCCCATATCGAACCATTTGGAAAGGTCAAACTCTGCTTCGGTCAGCGGCTTGCCGTTTTTGGGCAGGATCCGCCTGGCAAATCTGCCGTGGCTTTCCAGCAGGATCTGCTGAGCCTCGGTGCAGATGATACGCAGCGTAGTTCCTTCCAGGCAAAGAGCTTGGATATGAGGACCGTTGGACATATATAGATCGCCCCGGATCAGCGCCTGTATTACAGAATCGTATTCCAGCTTTTCTGCGCCAATCATTGTCCAGGCACCAAAGCAGGAACGGGCTCCGTGGGTGTCATCGGTTCCGGTGGGCATGATCCGGTTGCCTAAGCGCAGAAGGTCCTGATAGACACGGGAATTGTTCTCATCAATACCCACTCTGCAGCACTGGGAGTTGCGGATCTCCACACCCCAAAGTCCCCGGAGAGGGGCATAGTCCGGAAACCACTGACCGGACCAGTTGGGGTGATTATACATTACGAGGTAACCGTGTTTATTGGATTGATCGATAATTTGATTGGCTGTTTCAATGCTGTAGTCCTGGGGAAGATTCTCAAAATGCATCTTGTCCTCGTAGGGCTTGGCAGCTTCCCATTTCCGTCGGGGCTGACCCGGATACCACAGATTGTCCGGCGTTTTGGAGATCAGATTGAAGTGATAGACCTTGCCGGAAAAACCGGGACGGTAGCTTTTACTGTTAAGATTGATCTCAGTGCCGGTAAGGGTGAGAAAATCCGGATCGTTCAGATAGGAGTGATTTGCCAACACATTGTGATCGGTGATGGAAAGGATACTGTAGCCGGCGTTTTTGTAGGTTTCTTTCAGAGCTTCCGGGGTCAGATCACCGTCGGAGATGGTGGAATGGGTATGCAGGTTTGCCCGGAAATACCGGGGGACCTGGGGAAGAAGGTGTTTAATATCAGACATAAGAAATCTCCTTTTTACGCCAGGGCAGGGCTACAATTACACCCAGACCCATTAAAATAAACCAAATCAGAATTAGTCCGCCCCAGCCAATGCTGCCAACGGCATTTGCAAAAATCTTGGAGGAAGCGGAGGCTGCCATATAGCTGCAGAAATCCAGAAAGCCGGTGGCGGAAGATACCATACCGGTGTCCCGTAAGCTGGGGCAGTACCGGCTCCAAAGCATACTGGAGGCACAGTTGTTGGCAAGGATGCCCAATACCATAAAAATGATATTGACAGTGGGATCTTTCAGGAAAAAAACACACAGGAATGCCAGTGCCGAGAGAAGAAATGACAGAAGGATCGTCAGATCCATATTGTGCTTTAACTTCTCATATAGGAAAATGGAAAGGAATGCACTGAGAGAAATGAACAGGGATGCCACGGTAAACAGGATCGCAGCGGTGTCCGGGTCAAATCCTAAGTGCTGGGATATGTAGGTAGGGAGCCAGAACACGACGGTTGTCCGCACAACACCGGTCAAAATGGCAATGACAGAGAATTTTATGATCTGCCGCTTTAAAAGTAGGCGGATACCACCTCCGGAGCTTGCGGGTTTTTGATACTGACCGTAACGGACGATCCCCTTTTTCTCCATAAGCCGGAATGCCAAAAATGTAAGAATACCCATCACGATGAGGATACCGCCGGTGGAAAAGAAAACAGAGATCCAGGGGAGGACGGCTGCCATCATACCTGCCACCGGCGAACCTAAAAAGGAAGAGAGGGTATAGCCGATGCTGCACCGGGTGGCATAGAGCGGTTCTACATTTTCTGCAACCACCTTGGTCATGGGACCGTAGATCATTGCCAGACAGAAGCCAGTGGTGCTGTAGGCAATGTAAGCGTATAAGGGATGGCCGGATAAAAGGGGAAGACAAAAAAGACCGCCGCTGGCAAGGATCAAGCCCAGGGAGATCATATATTTTGCTTTGATTTTATCACCAATGGCACCGTTGATCAACTGACCAATGGCATATACGATGAAATAAAGGGATGACAGAGAGCCAATCTGTTCGGTGGAAAATGCACCGGCTTGGGTGATCTGAGGTGTGCAGGCACTTAAAGTGTTCTTTGCCACATAGACTGCCAGATACGCCAGGGAGCAAAGTCCGCCTAACAGAAAGGCTTTTTTTGCCTCAGAAGAGATCTTTATAAGATCGCCCCCTTTTCTTCGGTGACCACGGTGAAGCCATTTTCTTGATAAAGCCGCTGCAGCTGCTGAGGAAGCTCCGGATCGGTAATATAGATATACTCCTGATGCATATCGGAAACCTTAAAAAGAGCTGTCCGTTCGAATTTGCTGCTGTCTGCCAGAATAAACGCCTGGTCGCAGCAATGGAGCAGCTTTTGCTGCAGGGGGTAGAGTGTTTGTTCATAGCCGCAGATTCCGTGCTCCAACGAAACGGAGGAGGGGAAAACAAATGCCTTCTGCACATGCAGGCTGTCCAAAGTATCCAGAGTCAGCTGCCCCTGGAATGCCCGCTCCTCCGGAACAAAGGTGCCGCCTGTAAGAATGATCTGAAAGCCGGGCACATCCTTTAATGTTTCAAAAACATCCAAGGAGTAGGTGACCACCGTCAGCCGGCTCAGCTGCTTTTTTAATTCCTGTGCAAAATGAATGGGCGTAGAGCCGGTACCAATGGCAATATAGTCCCCTTCATTGACAAATGCCACCGCATTCCGGGCAAGAGCGCTTTTTTGGGTGCTTTGCTCCTGGTTGCGGCAGGCAAGGGGATGATAGGGCATCATTTCACCGATGCTTACCGCACCGCCGTGGACCCGGGACAGAAGTCCTTCCTTTTCCATAAGAAGCAGATCCCGGCGCACCGTTTCCAGAGAAACGGAAAAGCTTTGTGCCAGCTCCGCAACGGTGATGGCACCATTGGCTTTTAAACGGGTAATAATTTCCTGTTGGCGTTCTTTTGCTAACAAATCCACACACCTCCACATTTTGCCACATTATACCACGCAGAGGCTTCAAGGTCAATAGAAAATAAAAAAATAAAAAATTGCAAAAAAATGCTTGCAATATTTGGGTAATGACTTTATACTATGTACATATTCGTATTTTACGGAGGAATAAATTATGAAAAAGAAAATGTTGCGTTTTTTGGTTTTTGCCCTAACACCGGCGCCTTTGCTGGGGACTTGTCTTGGTTGCGGTAACCAGGCAGCACCGGAAACCACGGAATCTACGGATCCGCCGAAGTCCACGGTATCCCAGGCGGCGATGGATGCTCTGGATGGCAAGAAGATCATCTTTCTGGGTAATTCCTTTACGTTCCACGGCTATGCCATTAAGCAGATTAAGGAAAACATTCTGACTCAGGCAGAACGGGTGGGAGATCCCGGCTTCTTCTATCAGCTGTGCAAGCGGGCAGGTGCTGAGGTGTCCATTACCAACTGGTGCTTTGGCGGTCACGATATTACAGATTATCTGGGCGGTCCTTGTGAGAAGAAAAAGGATTGTCAGGGTCAGGATCACGCTTCCTTCCTGGTGGACCGGAATTTTGACTATGTAGCATTACAGCTGTCTGTGGAGAAGAAGTACCAGGGAGACCTGGCGGCGCACCTGCAGCCTGTGATGGATATGTTCCGGGAAGCAAATCCCAATGTGAAGTTTATTCTGCTGGTGCCCCATATGGCTTACGATGAAGCCTATGATTGGGCACAGGATGTGGACACCTTAAAGGGTTCCGGCATTATCATTTGCAACTGGGGCAAGATGCTGGACGATATTGTAAACGGAAAGGTTCAGGTGCCCGGTGCCAAGCAGAGCTATGCCCGTCCTACCTTTGTGATCAGCCAGGATGAAAAGGATGGCTATCATCAGAATGTACTGGCAGGCTACATCACCGCAGCAATGCTCTACAGTGCGTTGACCGGCGAATCGGCTGTTGGCTTGCCTTATGATTTCTGTGACGATCCATCCATTCATCCGCAGTATGATCTGGAAGATTTTAAGGCAAGAAAGTATACCTATGAGAAGTTTACCAACTTTGTAGAGGTCTTCCGTTCGCCGGAAGATATGGCTGGCTTACAGCAGCTGGTGGATCAGTACATCAAAGAAGCAAACGGATAAACAAAAACGGGTTGTCTCAAATGAATGATATGCTACCCCCATAAGAGACAGTGAAAAAGAAAAACTGTTTCTTATGGGGGTATTTCTATGTGCAAAAGCAGAAAGATCAGCAAGGAAGAGAAACTTGCAATCGTTAAGCGATGTTTGTCCGGCGAGTTCGGTGTCT
>JAZQHW010000158.1:0-2853 GCA_045540795.1 Faecousia sp.
AAAACTCTGGTTTGCCTGAAGCCCTGCGATACCTACAGCTTCAATCAGCTGATCTCCGACCACCGTGTGGACCGGGAAAAGGCTTATATCATCGGTGTGGGCTGCAAGGGCAAGCTGAGCATCAACAAGATCAAAGCTGCCGGTGTCAAGGGAATTCTGTCCGTCACCGACACCGATCCTGTTCAGGTGGAAACCCTTTACGGCAACACCGAGCTGGCTTACAGAGACTGCATTCTGGACCGCTGCCACGTCTGCAAGGGCAAGACCCACGTGGTTTATGACGAGCTTATCGGTGAAAGCGAAGAGACCAACGACGCTGACCGTTTTGAGGAGGTCCGCCGCATTGAAGCTATGTCCCCGGAAGAGAAGTTCGCTTTCTTCCAGGCTGAGCTGAGCAAGTGCATCCGCTGCAATGCCTGCCGGAACGTCTGCCCCGCCTGCTCCTGCCGCAAGTGTGTATTTGACAGCACCAAGTTTGACAGCGCCCAAAAGGCAAATGTGGACTCTTTTGAAGAGAAGATGTTCCATATCATTCGTGCCTTCCACGTGGCAGGTCGCTGCACCGACTGCGGTGAATGCAGCCGTGTATGTCCTCAGGGCATTCCTCTGCACCTGTTCAACCGGAAGTTTATTAAAGATATCAACACCCTCTACGGTGAGTATCAAGCCGGTGCCGACCCGGAAGCAAAGGGTCCTCTCACCAGCTTCACCACGGAGGATGCTGAGCCCAGCATTGTATCACAGGGAGGTATCGTATGAAGCGCATTGCATTAGATAACCTTTCCCAGCTCTATGCTGCCATTGCCGAAAAGCAGAGCCTGATCCTGCCTGTGAAAACAGCCGGTCAGACCAACTACGGCATTTGGACACCGGAGGCAGAAGTGGACCTGCAGACACTGAAAACTGTCAAGTCTGCCAAGGATGCCTTCTTCCCCCAGAGTGAAACCCTTTACACCTGCTACAAAGACGGCAAGAAGATCTCCATCCAGCCGGAAAGTCTGGAGGATGAAAGCTTTGTTGTCTTTGGTATGAAAGCCTGCGACGTCCGGGGCATTGCGGTTCTGGACAAGGTGTTCCTGGCTGAGCCTGTGGACAACTACTACAAAGCCCGCCGGGATCACGGCATTATTGTTTCCTTGGCTTGCGGTGAGCCGGAAGAGTCCTGCTTCTGCAAGGTATTTGGTATTGACTGCGCTGAACCGGAAGGTGATGTGGTCACCTGGCTTACTGAAGGCTATCTGTACTGGAAGCCGGTTACCGAAAAGGGCGAAGCACTCACCGCTCAGGCAGCAAAGCTTTTGGAGGATACCGACGAGACTGCTGTAAATGCCCAGAAGGAAGCTATTAAAAAGATCGTTGAGAAGCTGCCCTATGCCAACCTTTCTCTGGAGGGCTGGAACGGGGAGGCTCTGAACGAAAAGTTCAATTCCCCTATGTGGGAGCAGCTGTACAAGCCTTGCCTGGCTTGCGGCACCTGCACCTTTGTATGTCCCACCTGTCAGTGCTATGACATTAAGGACTACAACACCGGAAAGGGTGTCCAGCGGTATCGCTGCTGGGACTCCTGTATGTACTCGGATTTCACTATGATGGCACACGGCAACAACCGTACCAGTCAAATGCAGCGGTTCCGCCAGCGGTTTATGCACAAGCTGGTGTACTTCCCTGCCAACAATGACGGTATGTACTCCTGCGTCGGCTGCGGCCGGTGCGTAGACAAATGCCCCAGCCATCTGAATATCGTTAAGGTCATCAAAGCCTTCGGAAAGGAGGAAGCATAATGCACGATCACGAATGTACCTGCCATCCCGGATTTAAGCACGACACTCTGATCCCTATGATCGGTGTGATCACCGATATCCGTCGGGAGACCCCGGATGTCAAGACCTTCCGGGTGGAGCGTCCTGAAGGCGGCAAGCTTTTTGAGCATCTGCCCGGTCAGTGCGCTATGCTTTGCGTCCCCGGTGTGGGCGAGGCTATGTTCTCCATCACCTCCTCTCCCACCAACAAGCTGTATCAGGAATTCAGCATCAAGATGTGCGGCACTTTGACTGAGCATCTGCACTCTATGGAAGTGGGCGACGAGATCACCGTCCGTGGTCCTTACGGCAACAACTTCCCTGTGGAGGGTGAGGATATCAAGGGCAAGAACCTTCTGTTCATTGCCGGCGGTATCGCTCTGGCACCTTTGCGCTCCGTTATTAACTATGTAATGGACAACCGGGAAAACTATGGCACTGTGGATATCCTTTACGGTTCCCGTTCTGCCGATGACCTGGTGCAGCGGAAGGAGATCGAAGAGGTTTGGTCCAAGATCCCCGGTGTCAATATCCATCTGACCATTGACCGGGAGCAGGAAGGCTGGGACGGTCACGTTGGCTTCGTGCCCAACTACTTAAGAGAGCTGGCATTCGACACCAACCGCACTGCTTTGCTTTGCGGACCTCCCATTATGATCAAGTTCTGCCTCCAGGCGCTGGAGGAGATGGGCTTTAAGAAAGATCAGGTCTACACCACGCTGGAACTGCGTATGAAGTGCGGCATCGGCAAGTGCGGCCGCTGCAACATTGGCTCCAAGTACGTCTGCAAGGACGGGCCTGTGTTCCGCTTTGACCAGATCGACGAGCTCCCCCCCGAGTACTAAGAAAGGAAGTAATTACAATGGAAAAACTTGTTAATGTTTATTTCTTTGGCAAGCGTTATCAGGTTCCCGCAGATCTGACCATCATGACTGCCATGGAGTACGCCGGCTACACCTTAAAGCGTGGCTGCGGCTGCCGTCATGGTTTCTGTGGTGCCTGCGCTACCATCTACCGCATCAAGGGACAGAATGAGCTGAAAACCTGTCTGGCC
>JAZQHW010000159.1:0-10919 GCA_045540795.1 Faecousia sp.
TTGGGTATCGTTTTCCTGTTCACTAAAGAATAAAGAATATTGAATAAATAAGAAATAAGAAATGTAGGGAACGGATCTATCCGTTCCGCAGAATGCATAAATTGCATTCCCTACAAATTTATATAAAAAAACCGACCAAGGAAGATCCTTGGTCGGCTTCTTGCTTTATTTAGAATTCGATGTTGATGTCGCCATCGTCATAGCTGGCAGGCTTCTGCACCAGATCGCTGAAATCCACACTGCCGGAGGCAATGGTCTCTTTAGAAACGAAACGGATCAGCTCTGCTTCCGGGGAAATATACAATTCCTTCATTTTTATCACCTCATACTAGGATGTTACCGATACAATCACAATTACAGTTTACAACAAGCTTTTGCATTTGTCAATGCAACAGTTTTCTTTCGGGTAGTAAACATTTTCTTATACCGCTTCGGTTTCATCCGGGATCTCTTCTTCCTCCGGTTCGGTGGGCTCGGTGGTGCCGCCCTCTTCGGAATCGGGGATAGAGATATCCACATCAGTTGCGGTGAAATCGTAATCACGGACATTGATCACTTCGCCGGAACCGAAGGTCACGGTGACGGTGCAGTGATAATCCTCTCCTGCCACCAGCTTATCAAGTGCCAGCTCACCACGGAGCACTTCGTGACCCTCGTAGTGATCGGTGAGGAAAAGCTGCATCTTCCAGTTCTTGATGTGGGCACGGATACCGCTGGAGGTGGTGGAGAATACCGTACCCTCGTCATTGGTGACGGTGATATTCACGGAGCTGATCATCCGGGTACCGGTGAACTCGCCACGGAACATATTCTCATAGCTGTGCTCCTCTACCGGCAGAGAATCCACTATGCCAGCTTCTTCAACAGGCGCAGGATCGATCAAAGCTTTACAGGTCAGCGGCAGGTAGCCGGAGTTGTAGGCGGAATTGAAGGAATAGACAAACACTTCCTTATAGATATCGTAAACCACTTCGCCCAGCTCTTCGTTGTAGGAGTGCTTCTCCACACCACGGCTCACAGGACCGGGGGTCTGCTCCAGGGTGTGGAAGTAGCTGAGGTCACCGTTAATAGAACCGTCAGCATTGTAAACTACGTGCTTGTCCATGATCAGGATCACGTGACCGCCGGCAGCGGCGGTGGTATCCAAAGCGTCACCGGGCTTTGCCTTGGCATAGGACGCGAACATCACTTCCTTGCCGTTGGCTGCCACGATCTCCTTGGAGATACCGATCCGTCCGTCCTCGGTGGGGGTGTATTCGTAACAGCCCACCTTCAGATAGCCGTTTTCTTCGATCATATAACGGCTGGACTTGGTGCCGGTGATTCCTGCACCGGCAGAGTTCCAGGAGAAGTTCACAGAGCCGGAGCAGTCGTTACCGATTCTGCCGAAGCCGCCCACACCGTCGATGGTGTTTGCCATATGCTCCCCGGTCAAGCCGGAGATGTCCACGATACCCTTTTCATCGGGTTCCCCGGCAAACTCCAGGAAGGTCTGCTCGTCGGAACGGGCGTAAGCATAGGGAATACCACGGTAAACTCTGCCTGCATAGAAGTCCACCCAACGGGCGGTGCTGGAGATCCGGTATGTTACATCCTCCGTTGCCCGCCAGTAAACATCTGCCATAGTCCGCATCTTTTCCATAACCAGTGCCCGGCGCTCTGCCAGCACCTTGGCACCGTCCTTGGCTGCCTGCAAAGAAGCAGCGTCGTTGACACCCATAGCGGTGATGTTGTCGATATTCCAGGTGTCCATCACATCCTTATAGGTGACGTACAGCTCCAAGATCTTCAGCTGCTGATCATCGGTCAAACCATCCCACATACCGTTGATACCCACCTGGGTCAGGTTGTTCTCTTCGTCATAGGTGCCTTCCACCTGCTCCAGCAGGCTGCGGCTGCGCAATGCACCGTAAACCTCAGTACCGTCGGTGTAACGGATGTAGGCTCTGCCGTAGATCTGCGTATTGGCATTCTTCTGATTTTTGGCATCGGTCTGGCTGGGCTTCATAATGCCGTAGACCAGGGTGCTGGTGTTGGCAGCACCGGTATTAAAGGTCTCCTTGTCCAGCTCGGTGGCACGGACCAGAGTGCCCATAGGCGCATCCATAGGATCGGCTTCGATGCTCAGTGCCACACCAAAGGTATCCACCTTTGCCTTGACCATTTCGTCACCGGCAAAGTCAGACAGGAAGTAAAGACCTACCTGGCTGGGCTTGAAGCTCATAGAATTGATCTTCAAATTCACCCGGTGGAAGGAAGCCTTGCCTTCTTCCACGATCATCAGATAGCCGTCCTCAAAGACACCGGATTCCTGGGGCAGTGCCAGCACATTTTCTCCAACGGGGACAGTGCCGTACTTGCCGTCAGCCACGGTGTAATCGTTGGTAAAGGCATCCATAAAGTAGACCTTGCCGTTACCGGAAACAGAGCCGGTGACATCATAGCCATTCAGGTCCACATACAGATCCTTGTCGGTGGTGATGCTTTCCACATCGGTAAACAGCACGATCCGGTCGCCCGCTGCCAAAGCGGCAGCGGCAGAAGTAAAGTCCGCATAGGTATTGACCAGAGTGGTGCCGTTAAAGATCATAAAGGGGTTGCTGCCGGTAAGGAGGATATCCTTGCCGTAAACCGCGGCAGTGGCAGCAGCTGTGGAGGTAGTGGTAACAGTCGCTTCGGACAGGTCCGCGCCTACAGAAGTACCCACATCCATACCGGCAGTAATACCGGAAGCTCTCAGCTTCGCTGTGCCGGTGTACTTGCCTTCGATGGTGAGCATCTCAGAAAGGGCAGGACCGCCATCGGCGGTGTTGGGGTACAGATACAGCTCAGAAACCTTGGCATCTCCTGCCAGCTTCACGCTGCCGCGGCAGGCGATACAGTTACCTGTCTGGGAAGCGCTGCCGCCGGTGACGGAGCCGCCCAGCAGATTCAGCTGTCCAGTGGTGGTAACGAAAATGTTGCCGCCTACCCAGCCGCTAATACCGTCCTTCACTTCGCCGCCGTAGATATTCATCGTACCATGAAGGTTAATGACACCGCCGTTACCGGCTTTCTGTCCGTCAACTGTTTCAGAGGTCAATGTACCGCCGTAGAGGTTCAGCACAGCATCCTGTCCCACCTCAAAGGTGCCGCCGGTACGGTTTTCCAGCGCCAAAGAGCTGCTCTTACCTCTGCCCACAACGGTGCCTTCACCCATAATGTTGAAGGTCGCTCCGGTGTCCACATAGAAGGCACGGGTAGAGCCGGTGAGGGTCTGACCGTTCAGGTCCAGACAGGTCTTGCCGGAAACGGTCTTCTGCTCCCAGACAGCAGCGCCGCTGCCGAACTTCAAATAATAGTGACCGGAGCCCAGCTCTGTCTGACCGGCAAAGCTCTCGGTGAGCATAGTCCAGGTGACAGTCTTGCCACAGACGGGGCACTCTGCTTCCTTGGTGGTGGGGGTGGGTGCGCTGGCAGAAAGCTTCAAATCACCATTGTCTGCCACCACATACATAGGAACAACTGCCTTGTCGGCATCCTTCACCGTAATGGAAGCGTGAACCAGATCGGCATCATCAGAAACACCGATCACATCACCTTCTTCAAAAGTAGCCGTAACAGAGGAGTGGAACTGAACAGAAGCCACACCGGCATACTCACCGGAGATGGTCAGCTGCTGACCGTGGGCAGGGCTGCCGGACTTATAACGCAGCTGCAGATCCACTTCTGCATTGCCGCCCAGGGTAATATCACCCTGTACACAGGCAGCGGGGCTTTCTCCCTGGATCTTGCCGCCTAAAAGCTTTACATGGGCAGAAGGACCGGCAAAGATACTGCCACCGACACCGCCTACATTGGGGCAGCTGAGTGTACCGCCGTAAACATTCAGATCACCGGAGCCGGTAATGGCAACCACACCGCCGTTATAGGGAAGATAGGTGTTGGAGCCATACTTGGCTGCGGTGTAAGTACCGCCGTAAATATTCAGCACACCGGTGCTGGAAACCGTTGCCACACCGCCGTTGGTGTTGGTAGCGGTGAAGCCACCACCCTTGACAGTACCGCTGCCCAGGATGCTCAAGGTACCGGAAACAGAGAATACACGGGTCGTGCCCTGGATGGTCTGTCCGTTCAGGTCCAGGCACACCTTGGTGTCGGAGTCAACGGTCTTTTGTACCCATTCGTCCGCACCCTCTGCAAAGTCCAGATAGTAGTGACCGGCAGACAAGGTGGTGGATTCTGCCACAGACTCGTCCAGTGCTACCCAGCTGGTGACCACCTGGGCGCAGTGGGCACAGTAGCCGGGTGCCACAGAGGAAAGCTTCAGATCGGTGCCGTCAGCCGTTAAGTACAGCTTGCAGCTGGTGATGTTGATGGTAGCGCTTCTGAGGTTTGCACCGTCGGAGGTACCCAGATCCAAGCCTTCTGCAAAGGTAGCGGAAGCAAACTGGAAATTCACAGAACCGGTGTACTTGCCTGTGATGGTGAGCATTTCAGAAAAAGCAGGACCGGAATCCTTTTCTGCCATATAGCACTTGTTAATGGTGGCATTGCCTCCCAGCGTAATGCTGCCCTGGACCACCACGGAAGCACCGGAGGATTTCAGACCGCCAACACAGCTGCCCCCGGAAATTTCGCCGCCATACATAAAGAATTCACCGGCAGGAGAAACAAAAATATTGCCGCCGGCATTGGAAGCGGTTCCGTCCTTGATACAGCCGCTGTACATCACGAAGTCGCCCCACACAGCCACAATGCCGCCGTTACTGCCGTTTTCATACAGGGTGCTGCCGGCAGTGTCTGTAAGGGTCGCCTCCCGGAGCACCAGCTTACCGCCGCTTTTGACATAAATACAGCCGCCGTAACGGGCAGTGGTAGCCGTGCCGGTGAGCTGACCTGCCTGCACCGTACCGGTGCCGCACAAAGACAGGGTTCCGCCGGAAGTCACCGTAAATACCCGGGAGGTAGCTGTCAGGGTCTTGCCCTCGGGGATGTAGATACACACCTTGCCGGAAACAGCCTTTTCTGCTGTCCAGGTGTGGGTTGCATCCGCATAATCGTAATAATAGTGACCTGCGGAAATGGATGCAGCATCATCTGCCACGGTGGACAAAGCCGTCCAGGTAGCTTCTGTGCCGCATTGGGGACAGGTTTCCGGCAATGCCGCTTCTGCAGAAGCCGTCACTGCCAGGGCACATACCAATGCTGCCAGCATCAGCAAAATGCCTGTAAAACGCATTTTCCTTTTCATATACTTTCCTCCATTTTTATCAAATTCTATTGATAAGACGATTATATTATGATATTATCCAAATAACAATAGCACATTTTCATTCATTTTTACACTATCTTAAGGTTAGGGGTGTTTTGTATGATACCGACCCACAATCATTTCCGTTTTGCTTCCCCGGAGCTGCCCATTTATGTCACCTACCGGATCCTCAACGGCAAGCACTATACCACCCCGGGTGATACCTATGTTGCCCGGTATTTCAGCGTTTTGCTGGTATACCGGGGCGAAGTGCAAACCAGTATCGGTGGCGAATCTATCGTCCTGCTTCCCGGGGATATTCGGATCTTCCTGAAAGGAGATCTCCATCTGTTCCGCTGTCAGGCACCGGACACCCGGTATCTGCAGGTGAGCTTTGACCCCCGGCTTTTAAGCGCTTTTCCCAAGGAATCCTATTTTTATAAACGGTTTACTGCGCCTTTGCGTGCCGGTATTCTGGACTGTCCCCGGCTGCTGCATCCCGGTGATCCAGGCTACGATGAGATCTTTTCCCAGGTGGACCGGCTGGATGTAGACCGGGAGGGACAGGAAAGCTACGATGCCACGGTGCTGTCCGTTGCCATCTCCGTATGCACCGCCCTGATCCCCTACTGCACCACCGGTCAGCCTGCCTCCGATTCTGCGGAGGATGTGGTGCGCACCTGCCTGCAATATATGTCCCAGAACGGAGGAAAACCCATTACATTGGAGGAAATGGCAGCGCTGGTGCACCTGCATCCCAACTACCTGTGCACCGTATTTAAAAAGCACACCGGCAGAACTGTTTTTGAGCACCTTACCCGGCAGCGTCTCCGCCTTGCTGCCCGGCGGCTTCAGAGCACCAAAAAGCCGGTGCATCAGATTGCGGAAAGCTGCGGCTTTTCCAGTATCAGCTTCTTTAACCGGAAATTCCGCAAAATCTACGGTATGACCCCCCTGGCATACCGGAAGAAATACGCCCACCAGCCTGTTTTCGACGACCCGCTGCTTTTATAACAAACAGGGGCGGGTTATGGGTTTTACGGGCAGCGCAGCCCCTACGAGGGTTACGATAACCATTTGTCGGGGAGGCGTTCCGCCTCCCGCCGATGACCTGATTTTGCGGGGCGGGCAACCCGCCCCCTACATTCGTATATGTTGGTGCGGGATCGTAGGGACGGATCGAGGCTCATCCGCCCGTTACCCTGGTTTGCGGGACGATGTGCCTCAATCGTCCCCTACGATAGGTACAATAGAATGTGTAGACCCCAACCGAAGCAGCAAAATGCACATTTTTAATTCATATAATTGGTATACTTCTCCAAAAAAAGGAAAGTCCCTTGCTTTTACAAAGCAAACACTCTATAATAAAATAGCGAAAATTTATAACGAAACGAGGAAGGATCTATGCAGAAGAAAATTATTGCCTGGATTCTGCTGGGCGCATTGCTTTTAGGCTTTATCGCTATGGCAGTTTCCGCAGAGACCCCCGCCTATTATCAGGTTGGTTACGCCAAAGTGGATATCAACCCCTACTATGACGAGGCGGACCATTCCCAGGGCTTGATGCCCCTGCCCCTTACCGGCAACAGCTATGAGGAGCAGCGTCTTTCCCTGCCTGAGAAAATGGACGATAACGGTGACGGTTTTGTGGATGACAATGACGGCATTTTCGCCACCTGTATTGCCATCACCGACCAGGCTGGCAATTCCATTTTGCTCATGGCAACAGACCTTATCGGTGCCTTTGGCTCTCAGATCACCACCCCGGTGCGGCAAGCCATCCGGGAGAAGTTCCCGGAGCTCACCGGTGACAAGGTGATGATCGCCGGCTCTCATACCCACCACTCCATTGGCGTGTCTTCGGTGACCTCCTCCACGTTGGATGCCACCTCCAAAGCGTGCCTGGAGGTGTATGTCGAGCGTCTGAAGGCAAACCTTGTTAAGGCAGCGGAGCTGGCAATGGCAGACCGTTCCCCTGCCCGGATGTACAAGGGTCAGATCGAGGCAAATGACGCAGAATGTGCCACCGGCTTGGTGGGCGACACCTTGAACTCCTACACCACCCAAGCCAATCAGGTGACAGAGATCCAGCCCGGCACAGACAGAGCCTACAACGGTGTCCGGCACTACCGGGTGGATTCCCAGGATGTTGCCCGGACGGTTCTGATGTCCGACTCTGAAAAAACCAACTTCTATTACTATGACTTCCTGGAGGATGAAAACGGCTACATCGCAGATGAAAACTCTCCCAAGATCACCTATGTGGGCGGCAATAACTTCAACGCTGTCCGGCAACCGGGCAGTGCTGCCGCTGCTGAGATCTACTGGGTCAAGGCAGACGGTGTCACCCGGGTAGATGAAGCCAACATTGAATATAAAAAGATCGGCAACTGGCTGGAACAGTTGTTGGGAGAAACAGAAAAGCCTTATGAAAAGGGCACGAAAGACCGGGTCTACAAAGTGCCGGATATGAAGATCGTAACCAGTATGGATCACGTTTCTGAAACCGATGATACTATGCTGATCACCGAGTTCCGGTTTGATGACACCGCCAAAAAGCCCATTGTACTAGTGAACTGGCGCGCCCACACCAACGCAAACCGGTACGTATCCGATGACTACAACACGGAAAAGTGGGAGGTTGGCTTCTACACCTCCTTCTTCCAGGTCACTGCTGACTGGATCAATGCCTTCCGGTACGTTTTGGAGCTGAACGGTTACCGTCCTGCCTACTTTAACGGCGCTGCCGGCAACGTGAATATGGGCTCTCAGGTCAAGGCGGAGAGTGCCTGGATCAGCTACGAAACCGACACTGACAGAACCCACGTCCGGAATAAAGGTAACATCTACGGCTCTGAGCTGGCAGAGGTTGCCCTGGAGCTTTTAAAAAGCGCCGCTATGAAGGAGATCAACACAGACGGCTCTTTGATCCGCACCCAGCAGATCAGCTTCCATGCAGAACGCCCGTCCATGGATGCAGGTCTGTTCCTGGCAGCCATCCAGTATGAAGCAGCCTATATCCCGGCATCTCCTTTGGGTGTTAAGAACTATCAGATCACCTACTGGCTGGATGCAAACGGTGAGCCTCTGATAAGCAAAGCAAACAGAGAATCAATGGTAGACCCGGAAACCGGCGTTGCAGTCAATGACCCCCAGGGCAACCCCTATGTGGATGCAAACAGCAACCCCGTAGTAGGTGTCACCAAAATCAGCAAAAACTATGCCGTGGCATCTATCCAGCACGCCAACTCCGTTATCAGCAAATACGGTGTCACCTCCGGCTCAAATCTGGAGCTGAATGCCATTATGGTTGGCGACGAGTGGGCAATGGTCACTGCCCCCAACGAGCTGTTTGACCGGTACTCCCGGGAGGCAACTCTGGATACCATGAACGATTACAACGACTGGGAAAACATTCTGGGCTCCGCCTTGGGTGCAGAGTATGGCGAGCCTTTTGTTCTGGGTTACTGCAACAACAGAATGGGCTATATTCCCTCCTATGTAACCTATGATTTCACTAAGGATCTGTATCCTTACGTTCAGGGCTCTTACGAGACCCAGATCACCCGGGTCGAGCAAGGCACCGGTGAAGATATCATCGTAGAGTTTGGCAGAATGCTCAAAGATCTCAACGGTCTTTCCGGCAACACCAGCGAAGACTACTGCGAGCACTGCCAGAAGAACGTGACCTGGACAGCTCTGTCCTCTTATCTGCCCCACACCAATGCTGTAGGCTCCGGTCACTACTATGTTGACCAGGAAGTTATGGAGCAGGCTCCTGTGGCAGTCAGTGCCAACTCCGTTGTGTGCCTGGATCTTCGGGGCAACACCTTTAGCGGCACGACCCGGGCATTCTCCGTGGCTGCCAGCGGTGAGCTGACCATTCTGGACTCCGTTGGCGGCGGTACCGTCAAGGGCAGAGGTACTGCCTCCGGCACAGATAACGGCGGTGTTATCCACAATGCCGGCACTTTGAATATCTACGGCGGTAACTTCGTCTTTGAGGAAACAGAAGGCTACAGCGTAAAGAACGGCGGTATTTTGTACAATTCAGGTACCTTTAATATGTACGGCGGCACCCTCTCTGCCGGTCACGGTACCTGGACCGGCGGCACCCTGTACACCAGCTATAACAGCTCCACCAGCCTCTATGGCGGCAGCATCTATAAGGGCAAGGCAGATGAGGTTGCCAATACCAGCGGTGCCTGTATCCGTGGTGCCTTGCACCTTAGCGGCAATGCGTATGTGGAATATGCCCGTCTGTGGCCCGACAGCGGCAAGGAAGGCTATGTGGCGCTTGCGGATATGTTCAATATTTCCGGTAAGTACACCGGCAGAATCGACACTTTGATTTTGACCAGCAAGGATCTGGATACCGATATCGGCAACGCCACCGAGGATGCCGATCTGTCCCAGGCAACCATTAAGGTCAGTGGCAGCACTTACGTTCCCTTTATCAACGGCACAGATGTGATCCTGGCAAATCCCAAGGTTGCTTCCGCCACCGACAGCAACGGCACTTCCTATGCAACGACCCTGCAAATGGCAGTGGATGCCTGCGAAGCAGGCGGCACGGTAGCACTGCTGACAGACACCAAGGAAGATGTCACCGTGGACAAGAATATCACTCTGCAGCTTAACGGTCATCAGCTGGACGGCACCGTCACCGTGGCAGAGGGCTGCACCCTCTCCTGTATGGACGCTGCTACCGATGACTTTGACATCACCGACGGCAACTACAGCAAGCTGAAGGTCAGCGGCAATGTAAAGGGCGCAGCTGCCACCGAAGAACAAAACCCCTACCTGATGATCACCGAAGCAGACGGCAGTGTTTCCTTCCACGCAGTGGGCTTGAACATTCAGTCTATGGCGCTGAATACTGACACCGTTGGTCTTTACTACATCAACGAATTTAAGGGTGACCATATGGTGCAGGCAAAGGTCCTCTCCTACGGCGTTGCCGTGAGCATCTCCGGTGCACCCACCCAGGAGAGTATGGGCACCACCAGTAAGTACACCCGCTTCGAGGGCAGCACCTTCGGCACTGGTGAAGGCACCAGCTCTATGCTTTATAATGTGATGAAGACAGCAAACGGTGCCACCACCAATAAGACCTATGCGGCAATGCCTGTCTACGGCAGCGCCTATATCCAGGTGGGCGAAAATGAGTACCTGTTCGGCGTCACCCGTGTCCGGAGCCTGCAGGAGCAGGTGGAGCTGGCTGACCGGGACTACTTCGACAGCTATAAGACCCAGCTGACAGACCTGTATAATATCTATTATAAATCTATGGCAGATTGGTCCATTCCCAACCTGCTGGAATCCCTGAAGTGAATAAAAGGATCCGCCTCTTTCGGGGCGGATCCTTTTAGTGAAAAGAGTATTTTCGACATTTCCAATAGAATCCATAGGGGCAGCGTTCCGCTGTCCCAAAACCTTTTTTCGGGACGGGCAACCCGCCCCCTACACCCGTTAGCGTGATCGTAGGGGCGGATGCCCTCATCCGCCCGCTACCTTGGCTTACGGGACAATGTGGGCATCGTCCCCTTGGTCGGTTTTTTTATATAAATTTGTAGGGAATGCAATTTATGCATTCTGCGGAACGGATAGATCCGTTCCCTACATTTCTTATTTCTTATTTATTCAATATTCTTTATTCTTTAGTGAACAGGAAAACGATACCCAA
>JAZQHW010000160.1:0-7585 GCA_045540795.1 Faecousia sp.
TTCCGCTGCCATCTCGCAGATGGTCATGAGATCTTCCCAGGAAGAACACATCTTCTCATACTTGTTGATCTTGTTTTCGGTAGTCTTCGCCTTAACGACTACCTTCTGACTCTTTTCAGGGTTATCCCAAAAACCGGGAGCCTCCTGCATAGCCTGCAAACGCTCCAGTTCATTTTTCAAACCTTCAATGTTCAAAGAATCAGCCAGGTCCTCAAGGGTGGGACGCACTTCATTCAGCTTCACCTTGTATGCATCAAATTCAATATTCATAGGGTATACCCCTCACTTCTAAATAATAATTCGATTTATTATATCCTAATTTTTTAATTCTGTAAAGGGGAAACATTCACAAATAAAGGAACCTGCCTTAAACGGCAGGTTCCAATGATTTATTTTGCGGCACCGGCAGCAAGCATGGCTTCGATCTGTTCTTCAGAATAACCAAGCTGTGCCAGAACCTTTCTGGTATCTGCGCCAATATCACCGGCAGGGACCGTCTTCAGTTCGCCAATAGACTTCATCTCAATAGGACTGGTGGGCATAATGTCAGTATTGCCATTGGCAAAGGTGACCTTCTCCAAATAACCGTTTGCCCATGCCTGAGGATCTTCATAAACAGAACCGTAGGTATTCAGACGGACAATGGGGAAATCGTGCTCAATGCCCTTCTGCAGCCAGTGATCACTTGTATTCTGCAGGAATGCTTCCTTGCAGATCTCATAGATGCCTTCCCTATCCACCACACGCATCTCTGGTGTCAGATAGTTAGGATCGGTAGCAATTTCAGGCTTACCCAAAGCTGCCAGCATATCCGGGATCTTATGGGGTGCGGAAGAAATACCAACATAAACCCACTGATCATCAGAGCAGCGATACATACCGCCGGGAACACTGTGCTCAATGCGGGTAACAGGATACTTTTTACCAAAGGGACGCTGATTGATCAGTGTCATCGTACCTGTGGTAAAGATACCGTTATGGAACAAGCCGGAAGAAACCAGATCGCCTTCACCGGTTTTTTCCTTGCGCAGAAGCGCAGCACAAATCTCAGCCAACAGCAAATATCCACACACTGTATCACCCATACTGAAAGGAGGGTTGATCGGTGCAAAATCTTCTCTCTTAAGCGCCTGGTCGTGCAGGAATCCGCTCTTGGACCAGAATGCAGTTGAGTCAAATGCAGGCTTTTCTGCATCCGGACCCTTTTCGCCGTAACCCAGCAGAAGTGCGTAGATCAGCTTAGGGAACTTCTCAGAAATATCCTCATAGGCAAGACCCAAACGCTTCAAGCCGGCAGGACGGGTATTGGTCAAAAATACATCTGCCTCCCCCAATAGCTTCATCATTGCTTCCTTGCCTTCAGGGGTCTTCAGGTTCAATGAAATGAATTCCTTACCTGCATTATAAATAGTGAAAATAGGGTTCTCTTCCGGGCAATAACGGTTCGGAACATGGTTGATACCGGTTTTCCGCCAAGCATCACCGCCAGGTGCCTCCAGCTTAATAACCCGGGCACCTAAGTCTGCCAAAAGTCTGCCGCAGGAAGGCGCAGCCACAAAGGTAGCCAATTCAACAACGGTTACCCCACTTAAAGGTTTTGTCATAATTCTGTTCTCCTTAGGTAATCGCTAAATTACATACGCTCGAACAGAGAGGAAACGCCAAGACCGCCACCACAGCAGGAAGAGATCATACCGAACTGTGCGCCGGTATTCTCCATATGACGGATAGCAGACAAAGCAATACGTCCACCGGAAGCACCGTTGGGGTGACCGAAGGAAATCGCACCGCCGTTGGGGTTCCAGGTATCCATATTGATAGTCTCACCGCTCATAATCTCCATCTGGCGGATAACGCCCAGGTTCTGAGCAGCAAAAGCTTCATTACACTCATAAACACCCACATCAGAGGGCTTCATGCCCATCTTCTGCAGAACCTTCATATTGGAATAAGCAGGTCCAATACCCATCAGCTTGGGATCAACGCCCACATCAGAGCCGGCAACCCAACGAGCGATCGGAGTGTAACCCAGTGCCTTAGCTTTCTCCTCAGTCATCATCAGCAGAGCAGCACCGCCGTCATTACGACCGGAAGCATTACCGGCAGTGGTAACACCGCCTTCATAAATTGCCTTCAGCTTAGCCAAAGCTTCTGCAGTTGTCTGGGGACGGGGATGCTCATCCTTAGCAACGATCACTTCAGGAGTCTTCTTGGTAGCGGGAATCACAACAGGAACCACCTGGTTATCCAGGAAGCCGCTCTCCATTGCCTTCTGAGTCAGCTGCTGACTGCGCAGTGCGTAGGCATCACATTCCTCACGGGTTATGCCCCACTTCTTAGCCATCAGATCTGCAACCTGGATCATAATCAGATTATCTTCCTTCTTGGGAGCCAGGTTATTCTCGAAAGCAGTGGGAGGTGTCATCTTGTAAGGATCCTGAGATGTAGAGAACTTGAAGAACAACTGGCTAAAGGTCTCAGCGCCACCTACAACAACACAGTCTGCATCACCGGCAAGAATACGGTATGCTGCGTGGTTGATACATGCAATAGCGGAACCACACTGCATTTCAACAGATGCAGCAGAGGTTTCATAGGGCAGTTCAGCCAGCAAAGATGCATAACGGGCAAGGTTGGGACATCTTGCGTCGCCCTTTGCAGAGCCCATATAGACTGCATCGATTTCCTTGGGATCCAGTTGAGTACGCTCCATCAATGCCTTAATAGCAATAGATGCCAAATCGGCAGTATGGAACTGACGCAGACCGCCACCAAGTTTACCAAAGGGAGTACGAACGCCATCAACAATAACAATGTTCTTCATTTTTCATTTCTCCTATTCTGTTCTGCTTAATAAGCATTATTAATCGTTCATAGAATACCACAGACTCCATTTTCTGTCAATCTGTAATGAGAAATAATCCCTGTCATTATTGCTTAAATCGCTTTTGCTCTTGACACCTTAATCATATTGGACTAAAATAATATGCGTTATATTAATGGTTGCATTACAGCCAATACATAGGAGGAAAATAATATGAGTAAGTTAACCGGACGTTACGCAGTTGTTACCGGTGCTGCCAAGGGCATCGGCCGTGCCATTGCTGAGCGTTTTTTGGAGGACGATGTAGCTGGCGTTGCTCTTTTTGATATGGATGAAGAGCTTGTTAAAGCCACTGCCAAAGAATTGGATCCCACAGGCGAAAAGGTAATTGCGATCCGCTGCAACGTTGCCGACCAGGAGAATGTAAATGCCGCAATGGCTGCCGTTACCGAAAAGTTCGGCAGAATCGACATTCTGGTAAACAATGCCGGTATCACCCGGGATGCTATGTTCCACAAAATGACCGATGCCCAGGCAAGAATGGTATTGGATGTAAACTTCTACGGCACTTTCTATTGTTGCCAGGCGGTCATTGCCGGTATGCGGGAGCGTGAGTACGGCAAGATCATCAACATCTCCTCTACTTCCGCCTTCGGCAACATTGGTCAGACCAATTACAGTGCCTCCAAGGCTGCCATTGACGGTTTCACCCGGACGCTGGCTCTGGAAAGTGCCAGAAAGGGCATCACTGTCAACAGCATTGCCCCCGGTATGATCGAAACCGACATTTTGAAGACAATTCCCGCTGACATTATGGAGCAAAAAATCAAGAGTGTCCCCGCAAATCGTATAGGACAGCCCTCTGAGATCGCATCTGTTGCTTCCTTCCTGGCAAGCGATGATTCCTCCTGGGTCACCGGTAACTGCATTTTGGCATGCGGCGGTCTTAAGATGCGCGGATAATCATTTTGAAGAAAACTATAGTTTTTGATATTGACGGGACATTGCTAAATACAGAAAAAGATCTATATACAAGCTTGGTATGAAGCAGGATTATCATACGAATATACAATTCCAAATGAAGCGCTGCTGAAAACCCGTGCCGTCAACAAAGAACTGCAACTAAAAAACTGACATTATAAAACCCCTGCCGTATACCAAGTATGCGGCAGGGGTTAAACATTATTTAGCAGGAAGCAGCTGGCAGCTCATACCGCCATCTACGGCAATCTCTGTGCCGGTTACAGTCTTGGACAGGTCAGAGCCCAGGAAATATGCAGCATTTGCAATATCCTCAAAATCAGCAATATCTCCCAAAGGTGCCTGAGAACCTCCAATGGCTTCGCCACCCATTTTTCTCCAGCGTTCTGTTTTAATAGTACCGGGGAGAACAACATTGGAACGAATACCGTATTTTCCCAGATCCACAGCAAATGCTCTGGACATAGCATTAATACCGCCCTTGGATGCACAATAAGCACTACGGTTAGGAATAGCACGGTAAGAGGTATTGGAACTGATGAAAACAATTGCACCCTTATTGTGTTCCTTCATCCGCAGAGCAGCCTGACGGACAATGGTGAAGTTCCAAACAAGATTGGTCTCGAATACTCTCTGGAACTCTTCCACAGGAACGCTGAAGAAGTCCATACCCTTGGCAGGGTCATTGCCAAAGCCCAGATCTGCAGAGTTCAGAACAACAGTTTCCACAAAGCAATCGTTAGCATCCAGGTCTGCAAAGATCTCCTTTACCCGATCTTCATTCCGGATGTCCAAGCCATAGCCTCTGGCTACACAACCATAGGTTTTGCCCAGTTCCGCAGCAGCCGCTTCCGCTCTCTCCTGGCTGCGGCTGGTAACCACAACACCATAACCTTCACGGGCAAAGCGAGAAGCGATCGCATAGCCGGTACCGTTGGTTGCGCCGGTAACAAATACAACTTTATTCATGGATCTCACCTCAGAAATAGAACTTGGATTCCGGAGGACGGATATCTGTCAACGCACCGGTGTAGTGTCTGAGAGTATGGGGCTGATAAGGATGAGCCAAACAGGCTTCTTCATTGATCTCAATACCAATACCGGGCTTGTCCGGAACATAAATGCAGCCATCCTCATAGCGCAGGTCCTCATTGGTCACATCAGCACGCCAGGGCACATCGGAGTACATAATCTCCAAAATAGAGAAGTTGGTACAGCTTGCAGCCAGCTGCAGGGTTGCGGCATTGGCAACAGGACCGGAAGGATTATGGGGAGCAAATGCAATGTAATGCATTTCAGCCATTGCAGAGATCTTCTTCAGTTCCATAATGCCACCAGCATGGCTGATATCCGGCTGGATATAATCTGCAGCACGGGTCTCAAACAATTCCTTATACTGACGCAGATTATAAAGACGCTCGCCTGCAGAAATAGCCACAGGGGACTTATCTCTGACTGCCTTCAATGCTTCCAGATTGTCCGGAGGAACAGGCTCCTCAAAGAGCATAGGCTTAAACTGCTCCAGTTCCTTGGCGATCTTCACACCGGTAGGAACGTTAAATCTGCCGTGACCTTCGATCAGCAGGTCTACTTCATTGCCTACCGCCTCGCGGACAGCAGCAACGCAACGCAGAGCAGTATCCAGATCCTTATTGGAAATCTCCAGATAAGACTTGCCGAAGGGATCCCACTTCATTGCGGTCACACCGCGCTGAACAGCGATCTTTGCCTTTTCACCAAACTCTTCCGGAGTCTTGGCACCGGCAAACCAGCCATTGACATAAATACGGACCTTGTCCATTGTCTTGCCGCCCAGCAGCTTGTACACAGGAACACCCAGGCTCTTACCCAAAATATCCCACAGCGCAACTTCTACAGCAGACAATGCACTCATCAGAACAGGACCGCAACGCCAGTAGGAATCCCGGTACAGATCGTGAACGATCCGTTCAATATTGGTAGGATCCTTACCGACCAGCACGTCCTTAATGTGCTCAACTGCACCCACCAGAGCCTTTTCCTTATACTCCAGGGTTGCCTCGCCAACACCGTCAATGCCTTCGTCGGTATACACCTTAACAAAAGCCCAGTTGGTGCGGAAGCAGTCTACTACGAATGTTTTAATGTCAATAATCTTCATAGCTACTCTCCTTACTTATGTATCCTTTATATTTCGTTCAAAAGGAATCATTCCTTTGGATCGATGAATTGAAACGCTATTGAAAATAGCGGAACTGTCTGTTAGAATATAGGCATATAATTATCCCGGGAGGGATCTGATTATGGATCATCCATACTTTTCTATAATCGAATACGGTGTATTTGATTCCAATGTGAAATTTCCCAAAATTGTGGAAACCAAAAGCCGTCAGGTAGAAGACTTTGAACTGGAGCTGTTCACAAGTGACTGTCCCGGACAAGCATATCTTTCCGGGCACTGGCATCCCTTGAAGCATGGAACATTTATCTGTGCAAAACCGGGAATACGCAGGAAGAGCAGACTGCCGTACAAGTGTCACTATATTCACTTGAGCACACAGGATCCGGCATTGACCGGTCTTTTACAATCTTTACCGGATGTGTTCACGATCTGGCAGTTGCAGGAGCCGGTCCAAATCTTCCACGAAATGCTTACAGTGGAATCCTCTGACATTCTTGAAGATCGACTACTCTTGGAAAGCTGTGTTTGCCGACTGCTGCGGCTGTTATCCCGTTACCGTCTGATTACAGAGCGGCAAAAAATCAACAACAATATCTCCATCCATCAAAAAGCATTACTGACAGTCGAACAGTATATCAGAGAAAACATACGCCGGGATTTGCCTCTAAGCGAACTTGCAAAGATCTGCAGTTTAAGCCCTACCTACTTCCATAGCATTTTTACCGAATTCTTTCAGAAGACACCGGCACAGTATATTCTGGAATGCCGGATCAGCGCTGCCAAAACCGGTCTGATTACCGGAGACTATTCTTTGACAAAGCTGGCTGCAGACTGTGGATTCTCCTCCCAGTCTTACTTCTGCTATAAATTTAAGCAAGTAACCGGAAAAACACCCTTGCAGTACCGAAAGGAAATGCTTGGCCGTCTCACCCCATAATCTTAGATTTATACCAAAATCTTAGTTTTATTATATTACCGAATGAAATCTCCGTCAAGTAAATCATAAGAACTCTAAAAATCTTTGAAAGAAATCAACAGTTTTTCCGCTGTAACCCTTAACAAATCTAAAACCGCCCTAAAAAGCACACCTTTTAGCATCAAAAAAGCTTCCTGACCACTACAAGTTCAGGAAGCTTTTCGGTTTATCGATCACTTGGCAGCGATTCCTCCCCGTCAAAAATCATTTCATCCACATCCGCATAGCATCCGACAAAAGTCAGCATCTTACCACCTCCCGGGAAACGTACTATCTGTACTATATGCCATTTCCCGGAAAAAGTGCCTTGTTTTTTGTTGACACAAACTGATTTATTCGTTACAATACCTTAGTAAAGATACGCCCCAGTAGCTCAGTTGTATAGAGCAATCGCCTCCTAAACGGGTGTTTTAACGCTCGCCTTTGCAAAAAGGCAAATGGTAATATGTTCGAATTGTATAGTATATGCGCTTGTAGCTCAGCAGGATAGAGCGTCCGCCTCCTAAGAATCAGAAGAGGTTATTCCTTACAGGTCAATTTCATAGATATGCCCCCGTAGCTCACCTGGATAGAGCGCGCGCCTCCTAAGCGCGAGGTAGTGAGTCCGAGTCTCGCCGGGGGTGCCAAACACCGTGATTTCACC
>JAZQHW010000161.1:0-26557 GCA_045540795.1 Faecousia sp.
ATAACCAGACCCATAACGTCCATGGTGTCGATGTAGTTGACCAACTGCTTGTCAACGATAGGCAGCTTTACCTGCTGACCGTCGAAAGCAAAGGTGATGTAATAGTTACCGTCACCCTCGGGTTCACGGGCCGACATACCCGTGTCCTCTTCGAGATAGTCTTCCCGGTCTATATTCCAATAGAGCTCGGGACGGCCGCCCTTGGGACCTTCTTCTGCAGGACCCTCACCCTGTCCGCCGCCCAGGACAAATGCCAGGACAACGCCAACAACAGCGAGGACTACAAGAATGCCCACAACAAGCCATAGCCATTTTTTGCTTTTCTTACTTGCTTCTTGTTTCATTTCTATCCCCTTTCCACAGACACAGCTTCTGCAGGTGCCGTGTCTGTACTTTACAAGTACGCGATTCCAATCGCAAAACGATATTTCACCGCATATACATTGTCCATTCTAGTATACCATTTTTTCTCAAAAACTCAATAAACAAATCTTCCAAAAAGCATCTTCTATTTTAGTCATTTTCACCAACTTCTGCACGATTGTTATTATGCATATCAACAAAGGGTTCTCCAGGACATCCCGCCCCTGTTTATACCATTCTATGCTGCCTTTTTATGAGCTAGTCTGCAGTCCGTATTTATTATATATAAATAAGGTATCTGCTGAACCTGTCAAAGCATAAGGTTTCTTGATTTTCTGTATGGTATATGTTATGATAAAAATACAAATACAGAAGCAAAGGAGTATCACTATGTTCTATAAAAACGCACGGATCTTTACAAAAGACGGTGTATTTCACACCGGTGCTTTTTCTGTTACTGAAGACGGTCGCTTTGGCGCGGTCCTTCCGGATACCGTCCCGAAGGATGCTATTGATCTCCAGGGAGCTACCGTGATCCCCGGTCTTATTGATGTTCATATTCACGGTGCTGCCGGTGCTGACTTTTCCGATGGTAATCCGGAGGATCTTGCCCGGATGTCCCGGCATCTGCTTCGGGCAGGTATCACTTCCTTTGCCCCGGCATCTATGACCCTGCCTTATGATGTTTTAGAAAAGGCTTTTGCCTGCGGCAGAGCTTTGGCAGACGCACCCCTTTCCGACGGTGCCCGGTTAATGGGTGTCCATATGGAAGGTCCTTACTTCTCCGAAAAGAAGAAGGGTGCCCAAAATGCCGCCTATTTGAAATCTCCGGATTTTGAAGGTTTCCGGAAGCTGCAGGAAGGCTGCAATGGTCTTGTGAAGATCGTGGATGTCGCTCCGGAGCTGCCCGGTGCGGAAGAATTCGTTTCCCAGGCAAAGAAACTGTGCACCGTTTCCGTTGCCCACACTGATTCTGACTATGACCACGCAAAGGCTGCCTTTGCTGCCGGTGCTACCCATTTGACCCACTTGTACAATGCGATGCCTGGTATTCATCACCGGGATCCCGGTGTGATCCCGGCAGCTGCAGAAAACCCCAATGTCCGGGCAGAGCTGATCTGTGACGGACTGCATGTGCATCCCGCTTCCGTGCGTCTGGCGTTCTCTGTATTCGGTCCGGACCGGATGGTGCTGGTCTCCGATGCTCTCCGGTGCTGCGGCATGCCCGACGGTGCTTACGAGCTGGGCGGTCAGACCGTTCATCTGGCAGGGGGTGTTGCCCGGCTTGCCGACGGCACCATTGCCGGCTCTGCCACCAACCTGTATGACTGTATGCGCAATGCTATGGCATTTGGCATCGACGAAGAAGCTGCCGTTCTTGCCGCTACCCGGAATCCTGCCCTTGCCATTGGCGCAGATACTTCTATCGGCACCATTGAAGAAGGCAAGCTGGCTGACTTCCTGATCTGCTCCAAAGACTACAGCCAAAAGCGTGTTTTCCTGGGTGGAAAAGAAATTGAATCATGATCCAAATTTACCGGGAGGATTCTGTTCCTCCCGGTTGATTTTTTTGGGATTATCGTTATAATAGGCACAGATATTTCAGTCAAGGAGAATAGTATGCTTAAACGTTATATCGGTGACAAAGCATTTTATCAAAGAGCAATGTCCATTGCGCTGCCTATCGTTGCCCAAAACGCCATCACCAATTTCGTGTCAATGCTGGACAACATTATGGTGGGTCAGCTTTCCACTGCTCAGATCAGTGCGGTAAATATTGTCAATAACAATCTGTTATTCATTTTTATGCTTTGTATCTGGGGCGGTGCTGCCGGTGCCGGTATCTTCACCACCCAATTCCACGGTTCCGGAGATATGGAAGGCATCCGTTATACCTTCCGCTATAAAAACCTGACCTGTCTGTTTTTATGTCTTGCAGGTATTCTGGGCTTTTACTTCTTCAGTGATCCGCTGATCAGTCTTTATCTGCAAGGTGACGGAGATCCTGCGCTGGCTGCGGATACGCTGTACTACGGCAGACAGTATATGCATATTATGCTGGTTGGTCTGATTCCCTTTGGACTGAGCAATACCTATGCCAGCACCTTGCGGGAGTGCGGTAAGCCTGTTCTGCCAATGATTGCCGGTATCATTGCCACCGGTGTGAATCTGGTCTTTAACTACATTTTGATCTTCGGTCATTTTGGTGCTCCTGCTATGGGTGTTGCCGGTGCCGCCTGGGCTACTGTGCTCTCCCGTTTTGTGGAGCTGGCTGTGGTTGCATTGTGGACACATTGCCACGCAAAGCAGAATCCCTATATCAAAGGCATCTACCGCAGCTTCCGGATCCCTGTTAAGCTGTTTAAAACCATCACCTTTAAGGGTATGCCGCTACTGATCAATGAATGTGCTTTTGCCATCGGTATGGCAATTCTCAATCAGTGCTATTCCTTCTGCGGACTGAATGTAGTCCCTGCCCTGAGCATTGCAACCACTATATACAACTTAGCTGCCGTGGTCTACCGTTCCTTTGGCAACACAGTTGGTATTATTATCGGTCAAATGCTGGGGGCTGCCCGTCCGGAAAAAGAGATCCGCCATACCTACCGGTTGCTGACTGCTTTGTGTGTCTTCTCCGGTACCCTGTTCGCCGGAATACTGGCTGCCTGCTCCGGACTCTTCCCCGGGATCTTTAATACCACCGACGATGTTCGATCCCTTGCCACCTGGCTGATCCTCATCTCCTCTGTAGCAATGCCGCTGCAAGCATATATCTTCCCGGTGTATTTTACTCTCCGGGCAGGCGGTAAGACGTTGATCACGTTCCTGTTTGACAGCGGCGCTATCTGGGTGCTGTGCATTCCTCTGGCTTTTGTTCTCAGCCGGTTTACTTCCCTTCCGGTTACTGCGATCTATGCCATTTGCTATATTGGCGACGTTGTGAAATGTATTATCGGCAGCTCAATCATCCGAAAAGGCTCCTGGATACAAAATCTTACCCATGAGTAAAAAAATCGGCTGTTCGCTAATGAACAGCCGATTTTTTTACTTAATTGTTGTGCCGTTATTCAACACCAGAGTGCTGTAAAGGAACAGAACATCCTGCCCGTTAAATTCCAGATACCGGGAAAGCATCTGGCTGCTGAGGTAACGGATATCCACCAGGGTCACTGACTGATACTCACTAACCAGAAGCGGTGTTACCGAACTGCCGAAAGAGTCCCGGAATACGATCAGCTCCCGATTCGTTGCGGCATTGGGGTTCTCGATGCGAAGCAGGGACTGGGCACCGGACAAATACACATCGTAAAGATCCTTGCTGCCAAGCTTTTCCATATCATATACCGCAGCATAGCTCTTGGTTTCGTAATTATACACACGGCAATCTGTCAGCCGCTGGCTTTCCATCAGAAAGATACTCTCCGGCTTCATGGGCAATGCCGCCTGTCCGTAGTAGACACCGTAGAAGGGGCGCTCCAGTTCCTTTTGGGTAAACTCCCCTGCCTCAGGTGCAGGCATTCCCAATGCCTGGGTGATCCGCTTAGCCACAGGAAGCAGCGTTTCCTGCCGCCAGTGGGTATCGGTGTAATAATAACAGGAAATATCCAGGCAATCCGTTAAGTCAATATACTCTGCCCAGGGCATATCCTGACGGATCTTTTCGAACATTGCCGGATAATCCAGCGCCAGGTAACCGTTTTCCTCTGCCAGATAATAGCCCTTATCCGGAATCACCGCTGTAAAGATCTTACTTCCGGAATCCTTCAGATACTGATCATACACATACTGGAACCGGCTTGTTGCGTGGGATACATTCTCTTCCTTCAACGGGTATTCCAGCTTTGCCGCATATCCGTCAGCGATATAGATATCGTTATTATCCTTCTGCTGCAAAACATAGTAATGAAACAGGGATTTGATTTGACGGAAGGTATCTCTTGCCGGAAACTGGTCCAGGGTAAAATCCTCAAACTTGGACATAAACTTGCCGTTTACCAGAGTCTTAACCGAAAGCTCCGGAAACTGCTCCAAAGGACGGCGCTCTGCCTCAGACATATCTTTCGCCGGAGCAAACCAGGCAAATCCGGTGAGCACCGCCCACAGACAGACCAGCACAGCTGCGCCAATGGCTCGAATTTTTTGATTCATAACGCAGCCCTCCTTAGAAACGGAAATACAGGAACGGATTGAAGGATCCGTCCACCAAATATGCACTGCAAACCAGCAGGAGCAGGATCAGAACGACCGGCTCCAGAACAGCACCGATACGCTTCTGGGATATCTTCGTTGCCGTATCCCGGATCAGCGGTGTAGCACCTACAAAGGACAGCACAAACAGCAGTCCGTAGGAACGCAGGTAGTACCAGGTTTCTGCCGTAACCAGCGGCACACCGCCAAAGCCAAACATACCGGCAATGTCCGACATTGCTACCTTCAAATCGGTTGCGTTGAACAGGACAAAACCCAGCACCACCACCAGCAGCACATAGCCTCTGCGGAGGATCTCCGGCAGCTTTTGCAGTGCCGGTACAAACTTTTCCAGCAGCAGGAACGCTGCATACAGCAGACCCCACAAAACAAAGTTCCAGGCAGCACCGTGCCACAAGCCGGTGAGCATCCAAACCACTAATGTATTGAATATCCATCTGCCCCGGCTGACCCGGTTACCGCCAAGAGGGATATACACATAATCCCGGAACCAGCTGCCCAGGCTCATATGCCAGCGGCGCCAGAACTCTGCCACAGATTTGGACAAATAGGGATAGTTGAAGTTTTCAATAAACTTAAAGCCGAACACTCTGCCAAGACCGATCGCCATATCGCTGTAACCGGAGAAGTCAAAGTAGATATGAAGCGCAAAGGCAATGGCATAGATCCAATAAAACAGCACAGATTTTTCATCGGATGCCCGGAAAATATTGGTCAGCTCACCTAACTGGTTTGCCAAAAGGATCTTCTTGGCAAGGCCTACCAAAAAGCGCCGCAAGCCCAGTGCGATATCATCCCAGCTATGGGTACGATTATCCAGTTCCCGTGCCACATCTACATACCGCACGATAGGACCTGCGATCAGCTGGGGGAACAAGGATACATATGCACCAAAGCTAATAGGATTCTTCTGCACCTGTGCCTCACCCCGGTAGACGTCCACAGTATAGCTCAGGCACTGGAATGTGTAGAAGCTGATGCCGATGGGAAGCGCCAGCTTCAGCATCGGCAGATTTGTTCCGGCTACCGCATTGACACTGTCCAGGAAGAAATCGGCATATTTAAAAACTGCCAGCAAAGATAAGCTGATCACCACAGAAATGATCAGCCAGAACTTTTTCCACACCTGTCGGGTACACCTGCCAATGGCAATGCCGCAGACATAAAACAGCAGGATCGTGCCGATCATTAAAAAAACATACTTCGGTTCACCCCAGGCATAGAACACCAGACTAAACAGAAGCAGCACTGCATTTTTCAGCTTAAAGGGTACCAGGAAATACAGAGTAAGTACCGCAGGCAAAAAATAAAACAAGAAAGGAATACTGGAAAATAACATAATAACTCCTTAGCCTGACCGATATAATCCGGACCAGCCCAAATGGGTGTCTGATCGGCTCAAGCAATATTTCGCTCATTGATGGGCTTAACTGAAAAAGGCAGCGGGGAGACCGCTGCCTTTTCAATTTCCGCAAATTAAGCAATAGCCTCGCTGTACTTTACATCAGCATCTGCGTATGCAGTGCCCAGAGCAGCCTCAAAGGGATTAACAGCATCGTTAATACCGAAGCAAGCCAGAACGTACTCGCCGTCGATCACAGCGATCAGCATCTTCTCGGGCATACCGCAGATCCACTGGTTGCCGGAGATAGCAGCCTTCATAGCGTCAGCCAGAGCAGCAGCGTCAGCACCCTCAGCCATATGGAACACACCGCAGGTGAAGTTGTTAGCCATCATAGCGTGCATCAGGGAAGCAGCCTCGTCCACGTTTGCAATCTGCTCAGCGGGCAGCAGCAGAGTGGTGCTCAGGCCCTCGTCTTCCAGGCTGTAGTTGCCGGGAGCGCCGTCAACAGGAGCAGAGAAGTCACCGCCCATTGCGAAGAACTTGCTCTCTTCAGCAACAGCATTCCAGATAGCGGTCAGAACCTTGTTGGCACCGTTAGCCTCGGGAGCCTCAACAGCACCCTCGGTGGTATCCTCAACGGGAGCCTCGGTGGTCTCCTCAGCAGGAGCCTCAGTGGTCTCCTCAGCGGGAGCCCCGGTGGTGTGGGTTGCGGGAGTAGTGCCACAAGCAACCAGACCCATAGCCAGAGTCAGTGCCAGCAGCAGAGCAATTACCTTTTTCATAACTTGTTTTCCTCCAAATAGTTTTTTATGCTTTGTATGCAGTATATCAGAACGATTCCTACAGTAAGTCCCATAGTATCGATTCCTACATCTTTCAGTGCCGGTCCCCTGCCGGGAACAAGCATTTGGATGCATTCATCCAGAAAGGCAGCTGCAACACCTGAAAGCAACGGTAATAAAAGCTGCCATACTTTTGAGGCTCGCAGCAAATAAACAACACGGGTCAGGCAGATTCCCAAACAGGCAAACTCGCCAAAATGGAACAGCTTCCGCAGCAGTCCGCCACCGCCCTGTCCTTTAAACGACCAGGGAAATAACCATTTTAAAACGCTTCGCAGCCAGTCACTCAGTGCGCCGGATATCCATCCCGGCAACAAGGAGTTTCCCCAGATAAAGATCAGATTACAGATCAGCAGCGTTATCCAAAGACGCAGCGCCTTTTTCTGTCCGCTCATTGCAAAATTCCCAGGTGTTCCAGCAGGATCTTCAGTCCCAACAGGATCAGAATCGCACCGCCGGCAATTTGTGCCTTTTTTTCAAAGCGGCTGCCAAATACATTGCCGATCTTCACGCCAACAGCAGACATACAGAACGTGATCACGCCAATGAGTGTAACCGCCACAGCAATATTCACATTTCCTGTCATTGCCAGAGAAATGCCCACCGCCATAGCGTCAATGCTGGTGGCAACCGCCATCACAAACATTGTCTTAACAGAAAGATCCGCATCGTGGTTTTCGCAATCGCAGGTTTTGCTGAAGGCTTCCTTGAGCATATTGGCACCGATGATCGCCAGAAGTCCAAAAGCGATCCAGTGGTCCACCGACCGGATAGCATCGGCAAACATTGTTCCCAAAAAGAAACCGATCAGCGGCATCAACGCCTGAAAGCCGCCAAACCAGGCACCGCAGATCGCACCTGCCTTCACCGTTGCCTTTTTCATTGACAGTCCCTTACAGATAGATACCGCAAAAGCATCCATACTCAAACCGACTGCCAACAGCAGTAATTCAAAAAAGCCCATAATTCCTCCGGGCTGCTATTGCCTGGGGCATTATAGCAACCAATGTATCCCTTGTCAAGGTAAATTATTAAAATTCACAAATCGTTCTAAATTATACCAAAAGCAGGGATATTACGATTCTTCGTCCTGCTCCGGTTTTTGATGTCTGCCCATCAGTGCCATCACCTCATAATGAGGATCTGCACCCTGATTTACCACTGCGTTTACTGCCTCTACAATAGGCATTTCCACCTGGTAACGCTCCATCAGCCGCATTGCCGCGGACAGTGCGTGGATACCTTCCACCACCATTCCTACCTGCTTGATCGCTTCCTGAGGCGGAACCCCCTGTCCCAACAGCATACCGCAGCGGTTATTCCGGCTATGGACGCTGGTTGCGGTAACGATCAGATCGCCGATACCGGCAAGACCGTAAAAAGTACGAATATCGCAGCCCATTGCCATACCCAGTCGGGCGATCTCTGCCATACCCCGGGTGATCAGCGCTGCCTTGGCATTATCGCCGCAGCCAAGGCCCAAAGCAATACCGGAGCCCAGTGCCATAATATTTTTCATAGCGCCGCAAAGCTCTACACCCAATACATCCTCGTTGGTATACACACGCATACAGGTATTGGAAAAGACTTCCTGAACCATCAACGCTGCGGCTTCATCCTCACAGGCGGAAACAATGGTGGTAGGCAGATCCTTTGCTACTTCCTCTGCGTGGGTAGGACCGGACAATGCCACCAGCTTCACTTCCGGATTCTTGATCTCATCAGCAATGATCTGGGTCATCGTCATAAGGGTGTCTGCCTCGATTCCCTTCGCCACATCCACGATGATCTGACCGGCGCTTACATAGGGTGCTGCCGCCTTTGCTGTAGACCGCACAAAGGGTGACGGAACAGCAAACAGCAGAATTTCTTTGTCCTTACAGACAGTTTCTATATCCTTGGTAAATTCGATCTCCTCCGGGATCTCCATTCCCGGAAGATTGGGATGCCGCCGGGTAACGGAGAATTCATCCACCTCTGCAGCCAGTGCCGACCAAACCGTCACATTATGACCGCTTTTACTGAGCATTCTCGCCAGCGCCATTCCCCAGGTGCCTGCACCTAAAACACCGATATTTTTCATATACATCCTCATTTTCACTTTATGATATAAGCCGCGGTAACCTCGCCGTAATAGGCGGTATGATAATCCCCTTCATTGGGTGTGCCCTGGGCATAAAAACGTCGGTCGATCTCTGGAAGGATTGCCTTGGGATCCTGATCCTGCTTATAGATCACCTTACACTCCAGGGTCAAAGGCAGTTCCTTGATACCGGGGACGGAAACTGTTTCGCCCTCTTCCAGAGTCAAACCTAGCTCTTTGATCTTATCCATATCCCGTCCGGACTTGGTGCCGCAAACTGCCAGAATGTTTTTATCCACCTCACCCAGCGGAACATTGACGGTAAATTCACCGTTTTTATCCAAAAGCTGCTTGGTGTAGCGGCTTTCTCTTACAAAAGCCACAAAAATGGGCTTTGCCCACTGGACACCCAAAACACCCCAGCCGATGGTCATAGTATTCACCTTGCCGTCTGCCTTGGTGGTCAGCAGGATGCCCTTGCCGATATCCTGCATAATATGACCGGCATAGTCCCAAACATTGACTTCCTTTTTCATAATCACATCTCCCCAAAACTCAGCTTCACTGTATGGTCACCTTCATAGCTCACTGCCCGGCAATCCAGATTCAGCTTATCCACATAGTCGTAGTATTCCTGATAGGTTGCAAACCGAGGTTTATAATCCTCAATGATCTCCTTCGCCCGGGCAGCACCGTCAGACAGCGCCATCACCAGGAAGATCAGCTGTGCCTTGGCAGACTTTACGCAGGCAAGGTCCGGATCTGTGATCCGGTAATCATTACCGTGGCTCAAGCCTTCCGCACCGCCGATGTGGGGGTGCAGCGCCGGCATTACCGCACTGACATCGCCCATATCCGAGCATCCGGTGCCCCAACCAGCCATATTTACAACAAAGTTATCCAGCACCTGATCCATAGAATCCTTTACCAGCCGGACTCCCTTTTCAGAATGGCGCCGGGGCCAATAACCGGGGATATCCTGCAGGTACACATTGGCACCGATGGCTGCAGCGGAAGCTGCCAGTGCCCGGTTGACCTTATTGTTCACAGAAACGATCTCGTCCATAGTCGCACCACGGACATAGCTTTCCATTCTCACAGTGTCCGGGATGGCGTTGACCACCGTGCCGCCGGAGGTAATAATGGGATGCACCCGGATATGAGAATCATCCCGGAAGGTTTCCCGAAGGGCATTGATAGCAGTCATTGCCACATTGGCAGCATACAGCGCATTGACACCCTCGTGGGGGGAGCCGCCTGCGTGAGAAGCAACACCCTCAAAACAGATGGTTTTCAAAACGCAGCCGTTGGAGCCTGCGGTAATGCCACCCTGCTGATTCTTTGCAGAAGAGGTATGGACCATATACGCCATATCCACGCCATCCAGAAGACCCCGGTACATAAACTCCGGTTTACCGCCAAAGTAACGGATGATACCCTTTTTCCGCAGAGATTCCCGATACTCCACCTCAATGAGCTCTTCGGCAGGAACTGCCACCAGCAGGATCTTACCGCACATCTCATCCAGTGCACCGGGCTCCTTCAAAGCAGCTGCCAAACCCAGCAGTGCCGCAGCCTGGGCACAGTGACCGCAAGCGTGGACAGCACCGGTCTGCGGATCGGCTTCCGGGTGCGTTTCACAAACCAAGGAGTCCAATTCACCGAAGATCGCAATGGTAGGACCGGGACGTCCAGTATCCACCAATGCCGTAAAACCGGGGATATCCCCAGCCAGAGTCAGTTCGTAACCCAGCTTGGCAAATGCCTCCTCCAGATAAGCGTGGGTCTTCCACTCCTTATAGCCGGTTTCCGGGTTCTTCCAAAGATAATCCAAAGCATCCAGGATCAACTGGCGGTGCTTTTCCACATAAACTTCATAGGCTGCGTATTTTTTCACGCGCAATACCTCCTTAGCAATATTCAGTTTATTATACTCCCATTTTAAGGAAAAAGCAACCCCGTAGAAGTTGACTTTTGTGTCAAAAAGCTCTATGATATGGCAATACAGAAAGGTGGCGAAAAAAGTGAAAAAACAAGGGATTTTCACTGCGCTGAAAGATACCGTCCCGGTAATGACAGGGTATCTGATTTTGGGCATCGGCTTTGGCATCCTGCTGAATGAAAAAGGCTACGGCATCGGCTGGTCGGTATTTATGGCATTATTTATGTATGCAGGCTCTGCCCAGTTTATGGCAGTGAGCTTGCTCACCTCCCACGCATCCTTACTCAGTGCTGCCGTTGCCACGTTGCTGGTCAACGCACGGCATCTGTTTTACGGCATTTCCCTGGTGGACAGCTATAAAAACGCAGGAAAAGAAAAGCCTTATCTCATTTTCGGTCTTACCGATGAAACATACGCTCTGGTGACCCAGAACCGCCCTCCGGAGGGGATGACCCGGCACAGCTATTGCTTTTTGGTCACACTGTTTGACCACATTTATTGGATCTGCGGCTGCGCATTGGGCAGCCTGGTAGGCGCTGCCTTACCGGTGGATTTTACCGGTGTGGAATTTGTGCTCACTGCCCTGTTTGTCACTATGTTCACTGAGCAATGGCTCAGCACGAAGGAGCACCGCCCCGCGATCATCGGTGTAGCAGCCACCCTTTTGTCCCTGCTGATCTTCGGCAAGGATATCTTCCTGATCCCGGCAATGGTGCTTATTGCCGTACTGCTGACCGTGACCAAAAAGACCGGAAGGAGGGCTGAAAATGCTTGATACCCACGGAATTTGGATCGTTCTGGTGGCAACGCTGGTAACTGCCATCACCCGTTTTCTCCCCTTTCTGATCTTCGGTAACGGAAAGGAAACACCCCCGGTGATCGTGTATTTAGGCAAAGTCCTGCCCTATGCCATTATCGGTATGCTGGTGGTTTACTGTCTGAAGGACGTGCAGCCTCTGACATTCCCTTACGGAATCCCGGAGCTGCTGGGTTGCACCGCCGTAGCGCTACTGCATATTTGGAAGCGGAACACCCTCCTCTCTATCGGCGGCGGTACCCTTCTGTATATGCTGCTGGTACAGCTGGTATTTTAAAAGACGGGCGAAGCATATCCGTCCATTCCCCGAATTTTGAGAACGGCACATAGGCACGTTACCTACAAAAAGCACAACGGTCGTACCGGGAATATCGGTACGACCGTTTGATTATTTACAAGGATCGGGTCCACTCTGTTACCAGCAAGCCGGGAATCATCCATACCAGCTCATAGAGAAACATTGCCGCTGGGGTCAAATACTCCATTCTGCCCAGGATCGCCAGCACCAGCATCATCACGATGCCCAAAATGCCGCCCAGCATATGGATAATCACACCCACCTTACAGGCATTTTTCAGGGTTCTTGCTCCGGCAACACCGTAAGCAAATGGTGCCAGTCCCTCTCCGGTGACCAGCATATGGGCACCGGTGCCCTCAGCGGGTTTCTTTTCCCGAAGGGTCTGCCGCTGTTCCCAATCCGGGAATACCATACGCTTTGTTTTAACATCCAGCCATTCCCGGATAAAATCTTCCGTAAGGATAAAATCCTCACTGATAAGCACAGGCTCCAGTCCCCGGTAGCCGCACAAGACCTTCAGAGCATTGGCAGCAATTCTGTCCCGCTCATAGGTTACGGCAAACAGTCCGCAGAACTCACCGTCCACGGCAACGCAAACAGCCTGGGGCAGTTGGATCTCCTCAGGGATCTCCACACCCATTTCCTGCAAAAAGGGTCTCGTACCCACCAGCACCGGATAATCATTCACTTCACCACCGATGCCACCGTTTTCATAAATACGGAAGTTTTCCGGTGTATAGTGCATTCCGTTACGGCTTTCCAGCAAGTGGGTAAAGATAGGCTCTAGGGTGCCGCCATTGACCCTGACCAGTGCAGCGGCATAGGCAACGATCTCATCCGGCTGGTGCTCACCATAGAATTTCACACCGTTGATCTTCACCGTTCCTGCCGGAAACAGATCCTGATGTGTCACAGGGAACTGCACTTTGCCGCAAAGCTTTTTAATCCCTTCCCAGCCGCAGAGCACCACACCCAGAGCGTGCATCCGCCGTTCCAGCACCGCCATAGGTCTGGACAATGTAACAAAAACAGAGGCAGGCATTGCCGCCAGAGTGGTCACTGCTGCCACCTGGATGCCTACAGCTACCCCGTGGAGTACACCGGCAACGATTCCCACTGCCACGCTGACACACAGAGCAACCAGTGCATAAACAGACAAGGTCTTTTCATAGCCGGGTCTTTGGTCCAGGGTATCCATATAATCCTCCACCTGTCCCTCGCCCCGGAGCAAGCCGTCTTTTTCCTCAAAGAACGCTTCTTCTGTGGAAAGACTGTCCAAATGGGTCGCCTTCCGCATAGTGTCCAAAGTACCCAGGCGGGTATTTCTCTGCTGATAAGCGCTCCACAAAGACATAGTCACCTGCAGGCTGAATGCAGCGCAGCAGGGCACCCGCAGCTGCTGCAAACACAAAACACCGTCCACGCAGCAGATCGCAAAGGTAAAGCACAGCAGGGTATTCAAAGAAAACCGCCCCTGGATCAGATCCAGCGCGCCGTCTAACAGCTGATAGCTGCCCAACAGAGCAGAGATGAGCATTGCCAAAAACTGACCGAACACCATCAGCCGCAGGCGGTCTTCGTGTACCAGCCCGGCTGCGTACATTGCCGTTGCCCCGGCTGAGAACAGCACCACCAACACGCTGAATAAGATCGCAACCTGCACTTTTCCCAAGCCCTTTTCAGATAGGGCATAGTAAAGTTTTTCCGGACCTGCCACCAGCTTTTTCTTTAATTCCCGCAGACGGGAACGGGGGTGGATCAGCACAGCTCTTTGGGGTATATACTCCGCAATGGGCTGCTCATACTCCGGCTCCCACTCTTCGGAGAAGGGTTCTGCCGCCGGTGCTTCTTCCTCTTCTTCCTCCTCCAGAATCGGCTGGGCATTGCGCACCGTTCCCTGCATCTTAGGCAGCTTTCCAATGCGCATAGTTTCTCCTGCGGCAGCGTTCACTGCCCCGGCATCCAGGCGAATGGTATCTCCACTAACCGGCTCCATTCGGATGGTATCACCGGTAACCACAGAAGCAGGTTTTTCCGTTTCCTCTTGTTCCTGCTCTCTGAGAACATCCGCTTCTACTTCCTGAAGGATCTGCTCCGGTGTTTTTTTCGGAATGACTTCCGTTTCATCCCCGAACTCCTTCATAATCTCATCGAGATCCAGTTCCTGCAGTTCCTGCTCGTCCATAGGAAACCTCCTTAGTTCAGTCTTTGCCGCACAGCTTCATAAAGCAAAATGGAGGCGGCTGCCGACGCATTCAAAGATGAAATGCGTCCCTTCATAGGAATATGCACGATCACATCACAATTCTGTCGTACAAGACGGCTCATTCCGTCACCCTCCGAACCAATAACCACCGCCGTGGGACCGGTAAGATCCGCCTGGTACATAGGGATCGACCCTTCCGCAGCAGTGCCGAATATCCAGACACCCTTTTGCTTCAACTCTTCCATTGCGGCATTGATATTGGTGACCCGTGCCACCTTCATATACTCCACAGCACCGGCAGATGCCTTTGCCACCACTGCCGTCAAGCCCACGCTCCGACGCTTGGGAATGATCACACCGTGGGCACCGGCACATTCGGCACTGCGCAAAATCGCACCCAGATTATGAGGGTCGGTAAGCTCATCACAGATCACGATCAGCGGTGCCTCTCCCCGGTCTGCCGCTTCCTGCAAAATATCATCAATGGTGGCATACTCCCGGGCAGCCGCCAAAGCGATCACACCCTGGTGGGCGTGGGTGGTGCTCATAGCGTCCAGCTTTCTTCTGTCCACCGGAACCACCACAGCACCGGCTTCCTTTGCCTGGGCAGCCAGCCGCTGCAGCCCCTTATCCGTTTCTCCGGAGGCAATAAACACCTTGTCGATGGCCCTCCCGCTGCGCAATGCCTCTGTTAAGGCATTGCAGCCTTCCAGCTGTCCCTCCACCTCTTCTACGATTTTCGGTGCTTCGGGACGGCGATATCTTTCCTTCATAGCAATTTTCTCCTTTCATAGGAAAATGCAACACTCCGCATAATACTTTGTATTATTATATCAAATATTTTTACTTAGGACAACTGTAATTTTTCCGCCCTGAAAATTTAACAGAAAATTTACGCTAAATTCTGTATCTTTCATTGCAGGAATGTAAAAAATATGCTATTATGGGCAAAAATGAGCCGGGGAGGCGAATTCTTTGAACGAAAATCAAAACAATAAAAACCGGGATCCCAAAACACCGGAGAAAAAACCAAAGCTTTGGGTGACGCTGGTGATCACCGCTGCCATCATTCTTGTGGGCAGCTGGATCTTCAATGCCATTTCCGAAAGCCGGTATACCAAAACCACTTTCTCTGAATTCTGGCAGGCAAAGGAAAGTCAGCAGCTTGCAGAGGTGGAACTGCAATATGACCGGATCGTATATCTGACCAAAGAAGAGGCAGCCAAGCCCGCTGCCCAGCAAAAGGCTTTCTTTACGGGTCTGCCCACCGGCAGTGATACCCTCGCCCTTGCCGTGGAGCTGGACGGTATGGGGGTTAAGGTCAGCCGTCAGATCGTGGAGGATAACTCCACCATAATGATGATATTGTCCTATGTCATTATGTTTATACTGGTCTTTGGCGGTATGAGCTTCCTGACCCGTCGAATGGGCGGAGACGGAATGATGGGTAAGATCGGTGCCAGCAAAGCAAAGGTCTATATGGAAAAACAGACCGGTGTTACATTCAAGGATGTGGCAGGACAGGACGAAGCCAAGGAATCCTTGCAGGAGATCATCGATTTTCTCCACAATCCCCAGAAGTATGCTGAGATCGGTGCCAAGCTGCCCAAGGGCGCTCTGCTGGTAGGCTCACCCGGTACCGGCAAGACCCTTCTTGCCAAAGCCGTGGCAGGAGAAGCGGATGTTCCCTTCTTCTCCATTTCCGGCTCTGACTTTGTGGAAATGTTTGTCGGTGTAGGCGCAAGCCGTGTCCGGGATCTGTTTAACCAGGCTGCCAAAGTAGCACCCTGTATCATCTTCATTGACGAGATCGATGCCGTGGGACGTTCCCGGGATGCCAAGTATGGCAACACCGAACAGGAACAGACGTTGAATCAGCTTTTGGGTGAGATCGACGGCTTCGATTCCTCCAAGGGTATCGTGTGCCTTGCTGCCACAAACCGTCCCGAGATTCTGGACAAAGCGCTGCTCCGCCCCGGTCGGTTTGACCGGCGGATCATCGTGGACCGTCCCAATCTTCAGGGCAGACTGGACACATTGAAGGTGCACACCCGGAAGATCAAGCTTTCCGAGGATGTGGATCTGCAAAAGATCGCCCAGGCTACCGCCGGTACTGTAGGCGCTGACCTTGCCAATCTGGTAAACGAAGCTGCCCTGCGTGCCGTTCGTCACGGCAGAAAAACCGTTAATCAGGAAGATCTGCTGGCATCCTTTGAAATGGTCATTGCCGGTACTGAGAAGAAAAACACCGTGCTTACAGACACAGAAAAGCGTCTGGTTGCCTATCACGAAGTAGGTCACGCACTGGTTGCCGCCCTGGAAAAGCGGGCAGAGCCTGTGTCCAAGATCACCATTGTGCCGCACACCTCCGGAGCATTGGGTTACACGATGTACACCCCGGAAGAGGAAAAGTACCTCTCCACCAAGGATGAGCTTCTGGTGGATCTTCGCACTGTACTGGGCGGCAGAGCTGCGGAGCAGGTGGTATTCGGTGTGCAGACCACCGGTGCTGCCAACGATATCCAGCGTGCAACGGATCTTGCCAAGAAGATGGTCACCTTGTACGGTATGAGTGACGCTTTGGGTATGATGGCACCGGCTGCGGTGCAGCATCAGTACCTGGAAGGCAATGCCTATATGGACTGCTCTCAGGAGACCTCCGCACTGGTGGATAAGGAAGTAAAGCAGATCCTGGAAAACTGCTACAATGAAGCCAAGAAGGTTCTTACAGACAATCGAAATCTGTTGGATGAGATCTCTGAGTACCTGCTGGCAAAAGAAACCATCACCGGTGAAGAGCTGATGGCATTTGTAAAGCCCAAAGAACCGGAAGCTCCCGCAGCAGAAGCAGAAGAAACACAAAATAACGAAGAATGATCCAATGCCGCAAACCAAAATACGGTTTGCGGCATATTTTGTCTTTTTATTGTTGACATTTGTGCAAATTCGTGTATACTAGAGACTGTAAAAATTGCATAGACCTATGAAGCTACCGGATACGGCAGAGCCGAAACCGGATAGCAGAGGACTCTCTGGAGAACACATTCAGTTGTGTGCCGAAGGTGCAAGGCAGCGGAAAACTACCGAATCTCTCAGGCAAACGGACAGAGATATAATGGCGCAATGTGTGCTGTTCCAGGCAGTCCTTTTTGTGGGCTGCTTGTTTTTTATTCGCAAAATGACAGAAAGAAGGAATTCACTATGTACGGTAAACCCATTGACGCCATTGGATTTGTTTCACAATTTGACCCTGAGGTGGCAGCTATGATGGACCGGGAATTTTCCCGGCAGAAGGACGGTCTGGAGCTGATCGCCTCTGAAAACTTCGCCTCCCCTGCAGTAATTGCTGCGATGGGCTCTGTTTTGACCAACAAATACGCAGAAGGTCTCCCCGGTGCCCGGTACTACGGTGGCTGCCAGCATGTGGATGAACTGGAGTCTTTGTGCATCCAGCGGGCAAAGGATCTGTTCGGTGCAGAATTTGCCAACGTACAGCCCCACTCCGGTGCCCAGGCAAATATGGCAGTGCAGCTGGCACTGCTGCAGCCCGGTGACACGATGATGGGTATGAGCCTTGCCAACGGCGGTCACCTTTCCCACGGCAGTCCTGCCAACCTCTCCGGTAAGTACTACAATGTAGTTTCCTACGATGTAAATTATGAGACCGGCTTGATCGATTACGATCAGATCCGGGATATGGCAAAGAAATGTCAGCCGAAGCTGATCATTGCCGGTGCGTCTGCTTATCCCCGTGCCATTGATTTTAAACTGTTTGCGGATATTGCTCACGAAGTGGGTGCTCTTCTGATGGTGGATATGGCACACATTGCCGGTCTGGTGGCAGGCGGCGCACATCAAAGTCCTGTCCCCTATGCGGACATCGTCACCACGACTACCCACAAGACCCTCCGTGGTCCCCGGGGCGGCTTGATCCTGGGCAAGGAAGAATTTGCCAAGAAGCTGAACTCTGCCGTGTTCCCCGGCACCCAGGGCGGTCCTTTGGAGCATATCATTGCTGCCAAAGCCGTATGCTTGAAGGAAGCTATGAGTGACAGCTTCAAAGCCTATGCCCACAACATCGTCAGCAACGCCAAGGTGATGGCAGAGTCCCTGCTGGCAGAAGGCTTTGATCTGGTCACCGGCGGCACCGATAACCATCTGATGCTGGCTGACCTGCGGCCTATGAACATCACCGGCAAAGAGTTGCAGATCCGCTGTGATGCCAACCATATCACCCTAAACAAAAATGCAATTCCGGGAGATCCCCAGAAGCCTTCTGTGACCAGCGGTGTCCGGATCGGTACTGCCGCTGTCACCACCCGTGGACTGGGCGCAGAGGAAATGAAGCAGATCGCCCACTGCATTGCCCTCACCGCCAAAGATTTCGAAGGCACTTCTGCTCAGGTCCAGGAAACCGTCGCACAGATCTGCCAAAAATTCCCTATGTATGTTTGATCCAAAACCGCAAGTCGAAAAAAACGGCTTGCGGTTTTTTGTTGTCAAACAGGAAAAGCTATGATAAACTGTGACTTAAGTCACAGAACCCTTTCTACATTTTGGGTATCATCTTTACGAGGTGAATTTAAATGCAATATATCATTTCCTTTTTAGAGGGGATCATTACCTTTATTTCCCCCTGTTTATTGCCTTTGCTGCCGATCTACATTTCCTATTTTGCCGGTGGCAGTAACGGCAACACCGGCAGAACCCTCCGGTGTGCCGGAGGCTTTGTAGCCGGATTTACGCTGGTGTTTATGGCAATGGGCGCATTGGCAGGCACTTTGGGCAGCTTTCTCCGAACATATCAAACTGCCGTCAATATACTGTCCGGCATTGTAGTGATCCTGTTCGGTCTGCACTTTATGGGAGTCTTAAGCTTTCGCCTGTTCCGGCAGCAAAACCGCCAATTCAGCACAGAGAATCTCAGTTTCTTCTCTTCCTTGGTTTTCGGCATTGTCTTTTCCGTCAGCTGGACTCCCTGTGTCGGTGTGTTTTTAGGCTCTGCCCTGGCTTTGGCTTCCCAACAGGGGCATATCGTGGAAGGTATGAGTATGCTCCTTTGCTACTCTTTAGGTTTGGGTATCCCCTTCCTGCTCAGCGCGCTGCTGATCGATCACTTAAAATCCGCCTTTTCCTGGATCAAGCAGCACTATAAGATCATCAATACCCTCTGCGGCGCTTTTCTGATCCTGGTGGGTATTCTGATGGCAACCGGAACACTGAATTGGCTTTTGGGTATGTTAGGAGGTAGCGTATGAATCGAGGTCTTTCCCTTATTTTGATCATTTCTCTGCTGATTATTATAATAGGCGGCGCATATATCCTTTACGCCACTTTAAGTCCTCAGGTAGACACGCAGCAGCTTGCCACCCAACCTCAGGAAACCGGTGAAAGTAACAAAACGGCTGCCCCGGACTTCACCGTGTACACCGCCGAAGGAGAAGCTGTTAAACTTTCTGATTTTATCGGCACACCGGTGGTGCTGAACTTTTGGGCTAGCTGGTGCGGACCCTGCCGTTCGGAAATGGAAGCTTTTAACGAACAGGCTGCCCTCCTGAAAGGCTCTGTGCAGTTTTTGATGGTCAATGCTACCGACGGCTCCCGGGAAACAGTGGAAACCGCCTCTGCTTTTATTAAAGAAAGCGGCTACACCTTCCCGGTGTTCTATGATACCAAGTACGAAGCCTCCACCGCTTACGGTATCTACTCCCTGCCCACCACTATTTTCATTGACAAAGACGGCAACTATGTAACCGGTGCCTCCGGTGCCCTCACATCCGAAATGCTCCAGCAGGGCATTGCTATGATCCAGTAACCTAAAACGGGTTGTCTCAAAACGAATGAGACAACCCGTTTTTGTTATACGCTCCTGCGTACTTTCTTCATTTTGTACAGTTCCTCTGTTGCCAGGCGGACCTTGGTGACAGAAACATCCGGTCCTGGGAAGCAGAAATAAGAAAACTCATTATCTCCGATACCAATGACATCACCGATCTCATACCAATAATAGTCTGAATACAGGGTATGGGATGCCACCGGAGACTGGCGGTAATCCAGCTTTCCTTCCGCACCGGTGAGATGGAAACCGCTTTCATCCTGGATCAAATGTCCTGCACCGATCCGGCATACACCGTCCAGATTCACCTGCACCATAATATCCACATCTGTATCTAAGCGGTAAGACCCTTCCTCCAGCTCCTTACGGACACATTCCCGCTGCCAGGTGTACCAGTCCGGAATATGGGAAAACTCCGTTTCCCCGTTATCTGCCGCCAGCTGACCATATACATCCATCTGCCAATGCTTGCCGCAGCTGTGACAGGTAATCCCTGTTCCCTTGCCTTCCATCTGATTCTCTTTGCCGCAATGGGGGCACTTATACAGGATCCGGTGCAAACCGTCCGCACGGAAAGGTGCGTCGATCACCACCTTGTTATCCCGCTGCCAGGCAAAGTTATCAAAGGAGAATGCCTCATCCAGCAATGCATCCAGCTCTGCCACAGACTTTTCTTTCACTTCCTGGGCGGTGGCAATACATTTCACGTGAGCGCTGACCTTCACATTCCGGATCTGGAGCATATTGTAAAGGGGATCCCGGGCAAATGCCCCCTGCGTGATCACCGTCACCACCGGCACACCCATTTTCTTCATCAACACACCCAGCTTCCGGGGCAAGGTAGTGGTCCGTCCGTCGAAGGAATAGCCAGCCTCCGGATACATCAGCACGCTGGTCTTATTGGTCTTGAGCATATAGGCAATGTCCCGAAACAGCGTCAGATCCGCCACATATTTATGGGTGGGTGTACATCCCAAAAAGCGCATCAGCTTTCCCAAAAATCCGGACATAGCATCCACAGAAGTGACGATTCCCATAGGACGGGGATAGAAGATGCCAAACGCCAGCTTCATATCCGTAAAGCTGGAATGGTTCATAAGGATCAGACAGGGCTCCTTCCCTACCAGTTCCATTCTCTCGGTGGTATAGCTGAACTTGGTTTTCCAAAGGGTAGGTATGGATGCCAACCGCACCACCGTTGCCAGAAAGCGGCTGGGTTTTCTTGGATTTTTGTGCTGCAATCTGGGCTGCTGCAGCATCTGCTCATAGGTCATATCCTGAACATTGATCTTCATTATCATCACTTCCTGTATTTAAATTACAGACAGTTTACTATATTTTCCGTGGAATTGCAATAATAATCACCCAAATATCCGGATGCCGCCGGGACAATGTGGGCATTGTCACCCAGGATTTTTATAATTACAGCGAAAGGTCTTGACTTTTTGTAAAGTTGTGGTATAATTCAATTCGCTGAACGGAGGCTTAGCTCAGCTGGTTAGAGCGCATGCTTCACACGCATGAGGTCACAGGTTCGAGTCCCGTAGTCTCCACCAAAAAACCGACTTGTTTCGACAAGTCGGTTTTTTAACTAAATCCACCCTTGCGGGTGGGTGAAATATTGCTTCGCAATGTGAAATACGCTCGCAGCGTGTGAAATTCGCCTCGACGGCGAGTGGGTGGATTTAATTTCACTTGGTGCATAGCATCAAATTTCACAATTTTCGTACGGAAATTATTTCACTGTGAGCGAAGGCGAACAATTTCACTACGTAGTAATTTCGCTAACACCAAGCTAAGCCGGGATGTAATTCATCCCGGCTTTTTTTACTGAAAATGCAAATTGCGTCCCAAAGTCTTTTCATTCTGTTTTTTCGTGTTCCATTAGCCACTTTCTTGGATTATTTTCAATATACTCCCAAACCTCGTTGTAATCCTGTTGATTCCGGATCACATGGTCATAATAGGAACGTTGGAAAATGGGTTCTCCAATGTCTTTTGCAACCAACACCTTGATAGAACGAACAATATTTGAAATGCGGGTGTGTTGCGGTTTTGCGTCCGTAGGGGTCGGTGCCCACATCGACCCGTTATCCAACCGTATAATCATGTGAATATGATCCGGCATGATTACATATTTTTCGATTTCTGGCACATTGCGGATGTATTTTTCTGCGACGGTTCCGAAAGGTTTAGGGACGATGTGGGCATCGTCCCCTACAATGGCAGATAAGATTTTGCGTCTGTCATGGGTGCAAATGGTGACGAAATAGGCGCCATTGGTGCTGTAGTCATATTCACTTAACCGATTCTGTTTTCTTTGCACAAATTCCATTCCATCCCCATCCTTTTCGTTTTATCGTCCCCGACTGTCCGTTTGATTTTTCTTTATTATAGCATACCAACAGAAAAGCGAAAAGGACAGAATTGAAAATTATCTTGCTTATATGCACAAGATATGTTATTCTTAATAAAATGACCTATTGATTATGGAGGTAGAATATAATGAAGAAAGCATTATCCTTGATCCTGGCAGTAATCCTGTGCCTTGGCTTATGCGCCTGCGGTTCTGTGGAATACCTCTGTGATATGTGCGGCAATCCTGCTGAGCGTTATTCCGATGATTCCTATCTTTGCAAAACCTGTAAAGAAAATGTATCCAATGTTCTGGACGAAGCATTGAAAGATTGAAACAAGCTCCGGGAGTCAATTTTGACTCCCGGTTATTACAATTTCCGTCTTTGATTGGGAGAACCGTTATGAACTACCAAAACATCCAGCCGGGGATCTTTTGCAATCGACCCAACCGATTTATTGCCAATGTCCAAATCGATGGCACAGAAACCGTCTGCCATGTTAAGAACACCGGACGGTGCAAAGAACTTCTGATTCCCGGCACACGGGTATGGTGCGAAGCTGCACAAAACCCCAACCGTAAAACAAAATATGATCTTATCACCGTAGAGAAAGGTCAGCGGCTGATCAATATGGATTCCCAGGCACCTAATGTTGTTGCAAAGGAATGGCTGGAACAGGGCGGCCTTGGTGTTATCCGGCACCTGCGTCCGGAAACTGTTCACAAGGATTCCCGTTTCGATTTTTCCTTTGTTAAAGATGGAAAGCCTTGTCTTTTGGAAGTGAAAGGTGTTACGTTGGAGCAGGATGGCATTTGCGCATTTCCCGATGCCCCTACCCTCCGGGGTGCCCGGCATTTGGAAGGGCTGACAGAAGCTGTAAAAGAAGGCTTTGGGGCGTATGTTCTGTTTGTGATCCAAATGGAAAACATTTTATATCTGCACCCCAATGACCGCACAGACCCCGCTTTTGGTGCGGCACTAAGAAAAGCAGCAGCTGCAGGTGTGCAGCTGCTGGCTATGGACTGTAAGGTGACCCCGGACACAATGATCCTGAATCAACCGGTGGAAATCCGCTTAAGCAATTCTGGCAATTCGGACAGTGCTTCGATCTGATAGTCCGGCTTGATATTCTCTTTATATGGCTTATGTCCGGGATTGACCCAACAGGTGGCGATCCCGGCATTTTTTCCGCCCAGAATATCCGAAGTCAGGCTGTCGCCCACGATCATCGTCTTTGCCGGGTCAAAATCCGGGATCCGGGCAAAGCATCTTGCAAAGTATTCCTTGTCCGGTTTATTCGTCCCTATATCCTGGGAGATGAAAATATCCCGGAACAGATGACCGATATCCGCACTTTTCAGCCGTGCCTGCTGCACTTTTGCAGTGCCGTTACTGGCTAAATACAGCCGGTACTCTCCTGCCAGAGCTTCCAAAGCTTCCTTCGCTCCGGGCAGGAAATAATGACCGATCCCCAAGTTTTCCGTATACTGCCGGGAGCAGGCTTCCGGATCAACTGCAATGCCATACTCTGCAAACAATGTGGCAAATCTGCCCACCAGCACCTGAGCACGGGTCAGTTCGCCCCGTTCCAGCCGTTCCCAATGGATCTGATTGATCTGACTGTATCGCCGGCAGACCTCTAAGGTAGGCTCTAAAGAAAACGCCCGCAAGGTCTTTGCAATGGCAATACTCTCTGCCTTCTTAAAATCCAGCACAGTATCATCCAGGTCGATAAATAAAACCTCAAACACCGCTGCGCCTCCTAACGATCTCATTGGCGATCCGGGCAAATGCCGGAATATCCAGCGTTTCCCCCCGGACATTGGCAGGAAAACCGCAGCTTTCCAGCACTTCACCGATGCCCTGTTTCCCCAGTTCCGGGAATCCCGCTGCCAATCCGTTTTGCAGCGTCTTTCTGCGCATAGCAAAACTGGAACGCACCGTCCGGAAGAACACTTCCTTACTGAGGATCTCCCAGGGCAAGGTCTCCCGTGTCCGCAAAGTGATCACCGAGGAAGTCACCTTAGGCTGGGGCATAAAGCAGCCGGCAGGCACGTCAAAAAGCAATTCCGGCTCTGCATAAAACTGGCAGAACACAGAAAAAGCGCCGTAATCTGCCGTGCCAGGATTGGCAGCGATCCGTTGTGCCACTTCCTTCTGCACCATAACCGTCACAGACTGGAAGCACTCTGCCTCCAACAGTGCTGAAAGAATAGGCGTTGTGATATAGTAGGGTAAATTTGCACAAGCCATAGGCCGCAGACCCGGGAATTTTTCCTGCACCAAAGCCGGGATATCCTGCTTCAGCACATCCCCCCACAGGATCTCCAGATTCTCAAATTCCCCCACCGTCTGCTTCAAGATCGGCTCCAGCCGCTGATCCAGCTCCACAGCACAGACCTTTCCTGCCCGCAGCGCCAGCTGCTGAGTTAACGGTCCGATGCCGGGACCGATCTCCAGCACGCCTGCCGTTTCATCCACACCGGCACTTTCTGCGATCTGCTGAGGCACCCAGCCGGCAATCAGAAAATTCTGTCCCTTTGCTTTGGAAAAATGGAATCCGTTTTCCGCCAGCAGCGGTTTCATAATGTGAATATCACATACATCCAGCACAAAAAGACCCCCTTCCTGCTTTTTTCATCATTATAGCAGGAAGGGGATCATTTTTCAATATTACAAAATCAGTCCAGGAAATAAACGGTGCAGCTTCTGGCACCAAATTCCCAGCAGGCAGGATCCGTATCAAAATACAGGTCCAGACGGTTGCCCTTAATAGCACCGCCGCAGTCCTCTGCGGTGCCGATTCCGTAAATGTAACTGCCGTCATTGGTGACGATAAACATCCGGGTACCGTAGGGAATGACTGTGGGGTCTACTGCAACTGTTCCGGTGCGGACTGTAGTGCCGGTGGCAGTGATCATATCGCAGCCGGCATCGGTGTGGGTATAAGCTGTTGCCAAAAACTGTGCGGTTCTGCTGTAAGTAAGGATCTCACCTTCTGCCGTGACGATGACACCGTCACCGATGGCAGGAGCATTGGATGCCACCTTCTCCGTTGTGCCGGTTCCCACCGTAACGATCTGATCCACAGGCTGCTGCACAACCGTTTCCTCCAGCACCGTATGGCTGGTCTCCACAGAGTTGACATACACAACGCTGGCAGTCTTACGCACCTGACCGGAAACACCGGCTACCAATACTTTCTCAGTCCCCTCCGGGAGCGTAGGATCATAGCAATAGGTGGTTTCAAAGGGAATCTCATCGGTGTAGGTCTGTTCCCGCTGCAAAATGCAGTCCACCTGCACCTCCATCCCATCGAAGGTTTCAGTTTCCAAAGATTTGGACACGGCATACGCACCGGTGGTGGGAATGCCAAGGCGGTTCAGTAATGCTCCCAAAGTTTCGCCATAGCTGTCTGCCTGGAGCATTTCGCCACAGTTGTTAATATGGATGATCTGTTTACGCCGGACAGTAATCTCCGCAACACCCTCGCCGGGCTGCGTCGTGTAAGTATCTTCTTCTCCCAACTCAAAGCCTGCCTGGTCCAGCACATAAGCAGGGTCGGTGGCATAGGTGGTGTACACCTTGATCTGATCGCCGTCGGTGATTACATAAGTCGTCTGAGCAAATACCGTAGGTGCCAGCATTGCCAGGATCGCAGCAACGGGAATCATCAGCGCAGCCACATAGAGAACAAGATTTCTCTTCTTCTGAATGAATGTTGTAAACGCTTGCATAGAAAGAACCTCCTTTCGCAAAAATCAAGGTAAATTTTCGTTAAAAACGATTGGTATCAAATGGTTACAAAATTACTGCTCCTTACCGGAGCACGGTGCTATTATAACATTTTTTCTTAAAAAGTCAAGTCTTTGTCGCATTTTACCATAAATCGACAACTTTTCAGCAAAAAATGTTAAATTATTTATGTAAACCTGTTTCCCAAATATCCCCTTCTTTTTCCAGCTTCGACACAATACCTTGTGGATTTGGTTACATTTGTTGACATAACAAGTCGAATTATGTAACTTTTGTCCAGGGGTGAAATTTTGCCGATTATGGTTAACCTCTGCACCGCACTTTTCCAGTTTTTCCACCCTTTTCCCCGGGAAATACCATTGACACCGTTTGCCATTTGTGGTATATTCTCTTTTGTTAAAAGCTGTGATGAAGACATGCGTTCCCGGTAAGATACCCAGAGAGGAGCCGCCTGGTGTGAAGGCTCTGTACCCCTGCCCGGCACGATACCACTTCTGAGCTGA
>JAZQHW010000162.1:0-4356 GCA_045540795.1 Faecousia sp.
CTGAGTACGGCCTCAGCCGGGTGTATTTGACCAGTCTTGCCTCCGCAACACTGGAAAAGAGATTAAAATGAGTAAAAGCCCTGAAGGTTTTCCTTCAGGGCTTACTTATTTCTAAAAAATTTGTAGTAAATGTAAAGAAGAACCCTCCCATGCGGGAGGGTTCAAATCTTTTTATTAGCCAAAGACAGACAGCAGGAAGCCTGCAGCGATGGCAGAGCCGATAACGCCAGCCACGTTGGGACCCATAGCGTGCATCAGCAGGAAGTTGGAGGGATTGAATTTTTGACCTACCAGGTTGGAGACCCGGGCAGCCATAGGCACAGCGGAAACACCGGCAGAGCCGATAAGGGGATTAACCTTGCCCTTGGTGAGCTTGTACATCAGAACACCGCCGACCAAACCGCCACAGGTGGAGATCATAAATGCCACAACACCCAGTACGACGATACTCAGGGTCTGGACGGTGAGGAAGTTGGAACCTACCATGGTTGCGCCCACGGAGGTGGACAGCAGGATGGTGACGATGTTCATCAGGGCATTTTGTGCGGTGTCGGAAAGGCGGTCGGTAAGACCTGTTTCCTTAAAGAGGTTACCCAGCATCAGACAGCCAACCAACGGAGCGGTATCCGGCAGCAGAAGTGCCACGAAAATGGTAACCACAATGGGGAATACGATCTTTTCGGTTTTGGACACGGGGCGGGTCTGCTCCATTTTTACTTTCCGCATCTCCGGGGTGGTGAGCAGCTTCATAAAGGGCGGCTGGATCATAGGGATCAGTGCCATATAGGAATAAGCTGCCACAGCGATAGCACCCAAAAGATGGGGTGCCAGCTGACTGGTGAGATAGATGGCGGTAGGACCGTCAGCACCGCCGATGATACCGATGGAGGCAGCTTCCGGACCGGTAAAACCCAGCTTGACGCCGAAAACATCATTGAGAAGATTCAGGGCAACGGCACCCAGGAATGCAACGAAAACACCCAGCTGGGCAGCGGCACCTAAAAGCAGACTCTTGGGATTGGACAAAAGCGGACCGAAGTCTGTCATTGCGCCGACACCCATAAAGATCAGACAAGGGTAAATGCTGGTTTTTACACCGATGTAGAAGAAGTCCAGCAGACCGCCTTCCCGGAGAATGGTGCCGTAGCTGTGATAAGCTTCGTGCCCTTCTGTCATAAAATTGGTCCAAAGCTCCTGGTTGTACAGACCTGCACCGGGGAGGTTGGTAAGGATACAACCGAAGGCAATACCGCAAAGCAGCAGCGGCTCGAATTTCTTTACAATGGCAAAGTACAGCAGGACGCAGCCAATGGCGATCATAGCCAGATTCTGCCAGCCTGTGCCAGTAAAGCCGGAGAAGATCGCAGCGAAGCCGGAATCATTCCAAAGCTTTAACAGAATTTCACCAATATTGATGGACATATGCAGCCCTCCTTAGCCGATGACGACCAGAGGTGCGCCGGTATCCACAGTGGAACCCTTGGAAACCAGTACCTGAGTAACGGTGCCGTCCTTAGGTGCCATAATTTCGTTTTCCATTTTCATAGCTTCCAGGATGCACAAAACGTCGCCCTCTTTTACTGCCTGTCCCTGGGCTGCATTGACCTTCAAAATGGTGCCGGGCATGGGAGAATTCACAGCTTCCCCGGCACCGGTAACGGCAGGAGCAGCGGGGGCTGCTGCAGGGGCAGGTGCGGCGGCAGGAGCAGCCGGGGCTGCTGCGGGTGCAGAGGGAACGATGGCATCGTATTCATCCAAAAGCATTGCCTTTCCGGCTTCTACTTCAACCTCATAGGTTCTGCTGTTCAGGGTAATTTTATATTTCATATCACTTGACCTCCTTGATGGAAATGAAACGCAGCTCATTAATGGGTTTGCCCATCTTGTCAGCTACGATCGCCATAAGCATGGCAGCGGTTTTCGGCTCCACATCGTGCAGCTTCACAGAACCGGCAGTGCCGGGGGCGGTGGGCTTGGGTGCTTCTTCAACGGGAGCAGCTTCCACAACAGGCTCTGCAGCGGCTTTCCGCTTTTCAGAAACTGTGAAGAATTTGCCGGTGAGCATCACCACGATCATCAAAAAGATCAATCCCAGGAACACAACGCTGTAACCCAATGCTGCGATGATGGTTGCATCCAGCAATCCGATATTTTCCATAGACTGCCTCCTTATGCTTCCACGATGGAGTAGGTGCAGGTGTTCTCTTCTGCTTCCTTCCGCTTTTCCATAAAGTTTTCTGCCAGGTTGGGGAAGGCAATATAGCTCAGTACGTCCTCGTCAGACTTGGCAAGACCCTTCAGCTGTTTCCGGGTGGCATCCACGACGGGTGCCAGGGAGTCGGCATACCGGGTGGTGATGGGCTTCTCGTCACCTAAGATCTTTGCCTGTACTTCCGCGTTGATGGGGGCGGGGGTAGTGCCGTATTCGCCACGGCAGTAAGCCTTGATCTCCTTGGAGACCCGCTTATAGCGCTCGCCTGCCAGGACATTGTTCACTGCCTGTACACCAACCATCTGAGAGGTGGGGGTGACCAGCGGAGGATAACCCATATCCGCACGGACCCGGGGAGTCTCCTGGAGAACCTCTTCCAGACGGTCCAAAGCGTTCATATCCTTCAGCTGACTCAGCAGGTTGGAGAGCATACCGCCGGGGATCTGATAAGTCAAACACTGGGTATCGGTAGCCAAAGCCTTGGGCATTAAAGTGCCGTTGGCAATAAACTCGTCCCGCACGGTCTTGAAATAGTCTGCCATTGCCTTGGTGCAGCTGTCGTCCAGATCCACCTGGTAGCCCAGCTGCCGCAGGGCGAATGCCATAGTTTCCGTTGCCGGCTGGCTGGTGCCGCCGGAGAAGGGAGAGATGGCGGTGTCAATGATATCCACACCGGCTTCAATGGCTTTCAGATACACAAGGTAAGCCAGACCGGTGGTGCAGTGGGTATGCAGGTCAACCGGCAGGTCCACCGCATCCTTAATAGCGGAAACCAGATCATAGATCTCCTGAGGACCAATAATGCCGGACATATCCTTGATACAGATGGTGGCGGCACCCATTTCCTTCAGCTCCTTGACCATAGCTACGTACTTGTCCAACGTGTGGACAGGAGAAGCGGTGTAGGAGATGGTACCGGAAGCCAGAGCGCCGGCTTTGTTGGTAGCTTCCATAGCCACCTTCATATTGTTTACGTCATTCAGTGCGTCGAAAATACGGATCACATCAATGCCGTTTTCCACTGCCTTGGTGACGAACAGCTTTACAAAGTCATCGGGATAGTGGGAATAACCCAGAACATTCTGACCACGCAGCAGCATCTGCAGTTTGGTGTTGGGCATTTTTGCGCGGATCTTCCGCAGCCGCTCCCAGGGATCTTCATTCAAATAGCGCAGACACACATCAAAGGTGGCGCCGCCCCAGCACTCGGCAGCATAGAAGCCGGCTTTGTCGATGGTCTCCAGCATCGGCTCGAATTTTTCATAGGGAAGCCGGGTTGCGATCAGCGACTGGTTGGCGTCACGCAGTACGGTTTCAACGAATTGGACTTTTCTTGCCATTTTGTACAGAACCTCCGTGTTGTTTTTTCGTTGGGAAGCAGTAAAAATACTGCTTCTAATCAATACTTTTATATCATATCACAGTTATTACAAAAAGAAAATGTTTTTTTGCATTTTTTAATTAAATTTTTGGAGCAAAACCTTTGGTTTGCAAGAAAAAATTCATACAAAGTTTATTGCTTTTTTCGGCTTTATCGTGTATGATATCATTGCAAACTATAGGATGCCGTTTAAAGATTTCGGCATTACTTTTTAAGAAAGAGGTTATAAACTTATGGCAAAGATCGATCTTACCAAATACGGTATCACTGGTACCACCGAGATCCTCCACAATCCTTCCTATGAAGTGTTGTTCGAGGCTGAGATGGACCCCGCCCTGGAGGGCTATGAAAAGGGTCAGCTTACCGAGCTGGGCGCAGTGAATGTTATGACTGGCATTTACACCGGTCGTTCTCCTAAGGATAAGTTCATCGTTATGGACGAGAACTCCAAGGACACCGTGTGGTGGACCTCCGAGGAATTCGCCAACGACAACAAGCCTGCTTCTCAGGAAGCCTGGGCAGCCTGCAAGGAGCTGGCTGTGAAGGAGCTGTCCAACAAGAAGCTGTACGTTATGGACGTTTTCTGCGGCACCAACAAGGACAGCCGTATGGCGATCCGCTTCATTATGGAAGTGGCATGGCAGGCACACTTTGTTAAGAACATGTTCATCACTCCTTCCGAGGAAGAGCTGGCAAACTTTGAGCCCAACTTCGTGATCTACAATGCTTCCAAGGCTAAGGTTGAGAACTACAAGGAACTGGG
>JAZQHW010000163.1:0-5663 GCA_045540795.1 Faecousia sp.
CGTGCCTGCCCTGCACATTTCCGTGGACAGAAACAAGGCAATGGCAAAGGGCATCACCGTTGCCCAGATCTATATGGAGCTGACCGGGGCTTTGCAGAATTCCACCACCGGCATTTCTGTGGAGCTGGATAAGCTCTCCACCTCTGTGATCATTGAAAAGCCGGAGGGCAGCGTTCTGACGGCAGATAAACTGGCGGACTATCCCTTCTCCGTCACCGATCAGCTGGGTAACACCCACGATTTCCTGCTGAAGGATGTGGCAACCGTCCAGCAAACCACCAGCCTCAGCAGTATTAAGCGGCTGAATCAGCGGCAGTATGTAACCGTTTCTGCGGAGCTGGAGGAAGGCAGAAATGTCACCCTGATCACCGCCCAGGCACAGCAGAAGCTGCACTTTGCCGATTTGGGTGACGGTGTCACTTATGCCTTCGACGGTGAAAACGAAGCCATTATGGAAGCCATTGAACAGCTGCTTCTGATGCTGCTTCTGGGTGTGCTGCTGGTGTACCTGGTAATGGTGGCACAGTTCCAGTCCCTGAAGTCCCCCTTCATCGTAATGTTCACCATCCCCCTTGCCTTTACCGGCGGCTTTTTGGGCTTGCTCCTGTGCGGTATGGAGATCAGTGTCATTTCCCTAATCGGATTTGTTATGCTCACCGGCATTATCGTCAATAACGGCATCGTGCTGGTGGACTATATCAACCAGCTGCGGCAGGAGGGTATGGAGCGCAGAGCTGCCATTCTGGAAGCCGGCAAGACCCGTATGCGTCCCATTTTGATGACCACCATCACCACCGCGCTGGGTCTCATCGATATGGCAGTCCGGCAATCTGCCGGCACCGCACTGATGCGTCCGGTGGCTGTTGTGTGTATCGGCGGACTGATTTATGCCACGCTGATGACTCTGTTCGTTGTCCCCTGTATTTACGATATGGTCAACAAAAAAGAGCTCCGCACCGTGCGGGAAGAGGATCTGAAGCTGCTGGATATTTGATCGGTTTCCTCTTATTGAATTCAACCTGAAAACACACCTGTTTTTTGCGTTTTAATGCACAAAACAGGTGTGTCTTTTTTATGCAATCCACCAAAATCCTTGTTTATCCCTTGCATTTAGCTTGCGTAAATTTTATACTATAATAGATAGGATATGCACTATATGAAATGAGGGAGTATATATGAAAAAACGCATCATTGCCTGGATCCTGTTAGGGGCGCTGCTTCTCGGTTTTATTGCTATGGCAGTTTCCGCGGCGGACCAGGAACATTATCAGGTAGGTTACGCCAAAGCGGATATAAACCCCTATGACGAATCCACCGAGAATCCCAACGATCTGGTTGCCATTCCTATGGCAGGTAACGGTTTTTCCGACCAGCGTCTTTCCTATGAAGGTAAGTTAGACGACAACGGTGACGGTGTCGTGGATGAAAACGACGGTCTGTTTGTCATCTGCGTTGCCATCACTGACAGCAGTGACAATACCCTGCTGCAATTCACCTGTGATACCATCCACGCATCTACTCTGCTCGTCAACCCGGTACGGCAGCGGCTGGTGGCAAAGTACCCCTTCCTGGAGCCGGACCGGATCATGGTCAATGCCTCCCACACCCATAGCGGTCCCGATTTCTCCAACGGCTGGAAAAGCGGCTATGATTTCTCCGAAGCCTATGTTGCTTATGTGGAGCATGTTATCAGCCAGTTCGTGCTGGCAGCGGATATGGCACTGGAGGACCGCACCCCCGCCACTATGTACAAAGGCACTTTGGAAGCCAACGAATCCAAGGCTTCCAAGGGAGATATCGGTGACACCTTAAACGAAAGCCTGCCCAAGGATCAGCAGGTCACGGTGCTCCCGGGCGAAAACTACAAGGATCGCCTTTATAACTCCGTGCGTCACTATATCTCCACCATCCAGCCTGCCAAGCGCACGCTCCATACCGGCGGTGCCACCAATGACCTGACCCTCTCTGACGGCACCTCCTTCCCCCGGTATCCTTACTATGACTATACCCGTCCCTATATCCCGGACCCCTTAAGTCCCTTCACCGCCTACATCGGCGGCGATAACTTTAACGGTGTTTCCGTAAAGGGCGATACCACTACCCAGTGGTCCTATGTAAACAAATCAGGCACTACTGTAGACGAAGCTTACTACATTGCCAATGCCAAAAACGGCAAAGCCTTCTGGAAGGCAGATGTTTCTGTGGTCAGCAACGTAGATCACGTATCCGAAACTGATGATACCTTGCAGGTGCTGGAATTCCGGTTTGCTGCCAAGTATAACAAAAAGCCCGTTGTCCTGATCAACTGGCGTGCCCACACCACCCTGAACCGTATGGTTTCCGATGACTTTGAAGAGCTGAAGAAGCAGGGCAAGTATCAGGACCTGGGCTTCTATACCTCCTATTATCAAATGAGTGGTGACTGGGTCAATGCGCTGCGGTATGTTTTGGAGCGCAAGGGCTACCGTCCTGCCTATCTTCAGGGCGCTGCCGGTAACATCAATGCCTCCTCCCGGATCCCCGGAGAGAGTGACTGGCTGAAGTACGAAACTCCCACCGACCGCACCCACGCAAGAAACCACGGCAACATCTACGGCTCTGAGCTGGCAGAAGTGGTTTTGGAATGTCTGGACGAGCATATGGTGCAGATCAACAAAGCCGGGGGCGACCTTCGCACTGTGCAGGTGAAGTATCAAACTGCCCGCCAGGAGATCTCCATTTTTGAGTATATGGCTGGTCTTGACTACCGTGCCCGGTATAAGCCTGCCAACCCCCTGGGCAACGAAGTCTATTCCAACCAGTTCTACTATGAAGATGCCGACGGTGAGCCCCTCATTGACAAAGAAACCGGTCACTCTATGGTAGATGCCAACGGCAAAGCTGCCCAAAAACTGGATGCTATGGGCAACCCTGTCACCGATGCAGACGGCAAGCCTGTGTACTACACCGATACAGCAGACAATCCGGTGGTGGGTGTAAAGAAGCATACCTCCACCGAAACCTACATCATCACCTCCATCCACCACGCAAAATCCGTAGCAAACCGCTACGCCTCCAATGGCAAAAAGAGTGCGGCTCTGGAGCTGAATGTCATTATGTTGGGCAAGGAATTTGTTATGGTCACCGCCCCCAACGAGCTGTTTGACCGGTACTCCGATACCAACGACCAGTACGATATGACCGATAACCTCTGGACGATTCTGGACGATTATTCCAAGGGCAGCTATGGCGAACCCTTTATTTCCGGCTATTCCAACAGTGGCAATAGCTACCTCCCCTCCAAAGCCACCTATTTCTTCAGTCAGGACAATCCCAAATATGCCACCGGTTCTTACGAAACCTTAACCTCCCAGTATGCCCCGGGCAACGGTGAAGCTGTGATCTACAAGTACCGGGAAATGCTGGACTACCTGAAGCGTCAGGATTCTCTGGAATCTACCACCAAGGAAGGCTATTGCAGCCACTGCAACAAGCAGGTAACATGGTCTGTGCTCACTGCGGACACTGGCAATCTGCAGCTGGTGAATATCCGCAAGGGACACTATTACCTCTCCGGCAACACCACTTTGGAGGGCAAGCAGACCCTGATCGGTGCGGATGTCTGCCTGGATATTGGCAGCAATACGCTCACAATCAAAAACGGACTTACCGTAACTGCCGGTTCTACCCTGTCCATTTTAGGTAACGGCACCGTTTCCGGTATCGATGCACCGGAAAACGGCGGTGTATTCTTTGTGGAAGAAAACGGCACGCTGAATCTTTATGAAGCTACGGTACAGTATGACGGAGAAACCAGCCGGGAGGGTCCCATTAACAACGGCGGTATTGTAAACCTCCAGGGCACGATGAATATGTATGGCGGCAAGCTTCAGGGCACCACCATTTACTGGACCGGCGGTGCCGTCTATGTGGATGCGATCGCCCATCTGAATCTGTACGGCGGTGAGATTCGGGAAGCAAGCACCGGCAGAGATGCCCAGGTGGGTGACTGCGTGCTGAACCGCGGCACCGTGACCCTTACCGGCAACGCCATCGTAGACGACATCTATACATTGCCCAATACCGAAGAGGGCGGACCTGTCAAGGGAGATTCCCTGATCATCCGGGGCACCTACACCGGCAAAGTAAATCTGACCCATTCTTCTTATAAAAACGTAGACGTGGGTAACACGGAAAACGCAGACTACTCTGCTGCCGACATCACCATTAACCGCAAGACGGATTATTATCCCCTGCCCGAGGGTACAGATCTGATCTGCAAGTCCCGTCCGGCAATGCTTGTGGTGAACAATACCCAGGGCGTCCTCCTGGGAACTAGTTCTTTGGCAACGGCATTTACCTCCTGCACAGAAAATGACCGGGTAGTTCTTATTAAGAATATGTCCAACCCCGGGTTGGGATATACCATTCCCAATTCTGCCACCCTGGATCTTAACGGTCACACCTTTAATTATGCCGCCACCAAGATCAAATCCGGCTGCACCCTGTATGTGATGGACTCTGCCACCGCAGATTACGATATCTCCGACGGTGTCTACGGCAAGCTCACCTTAAAATCCGGTGATATTGCAGGCGCTCCTGCCAATGCTTACCGGGATGCTTATCTGAAGGTAGCGGAAGAAGCAGGCACTTACTCCTTCCACGCAGCAGGACTCAACATCGACAGTATGAGCCTCTCCCCGGACAATGCCGGCTTGTACTTCAACAACACCTTCTTAGGTGATGAAAAGGTCGCCCAGCAGGTGGAAGCTGTGGGTATCGCTTTGGATATCTACGAACAGCCCACGGCAGCCACCCTTTCCACCACCTCTCAGATCGCCCAGTTCCCGGGAACTGCCTTTGGCGGCAGCACGACCAGCGTTATGGTCACCGGTATTCTGAAAAATACCAACACCGTTCCCACCAACGAGGCAAATGCCAACAGAACCATCTACGGCAAAGCCTTTGTGCAGCTGAAAGACGGCAGCTACCTCTTCGGTGCTTGCCGGGAACGCTCCTTTGCGCAGCAGCTGACTGCCGTAGATGCAAGCTGGGACAGCTGGACCACTGCACAGAAAGAGAGTATGAGCAAGCTGTACAAAGCTTATGAAACCGTGCTCCGGTCTATCTCCCTGCCCACCATCCGCAGTCAATGCTACACCGGCACGATCACCGGCTGGCAGACAGCCGGCGGCAGCACCCGCTATTACAACACCTCCGGTGATGCCGTAACCGGCTTTGCCACCATTGACGGCGCAGCTTACTACTTCTCCCCCACCGGCGAACTGCAAACCGGCTGGCAGACCGTTAACGGCGCACGTAGCTACTTCGGCAATGACGGCAAGATGCTCACCGGCTGGCAGACTGTTGACAATCATAAGTACTACTTCAGCAGCACCGGTGCTGTCACTACCGGCACTGTAAAGCTGGGCACCAGCCTCCATATCTTTACCGATACCGGTGTCTGGCAGAAAGAGATCCCGGCACCCAAGATCACCAAGCAGCCGGTTTCCGCACAGGTCTCCGTAGGTCAGGTGGCAAAAGCAACCGTCACCGCCACCGGTGAAGGACTCACCTACACCTGGTTCGTCCAGGATCCCGGAACCTCCGGCTGGGTAAAGTCCTCCAACACCACAGAAACCTATTCTGTATCTATGACCTCCGCCAAGAGCGGACGGAAGATC
>JAZQHW010000164.1:0-31410 GCA_045540795.1 Faecousia sp.
CTGCACCCAATACCGGTGATAACTATCACGACGGTGACATCGGCGGCGGTCAGTATCTGAATGCCTGTGTATGGTTTGAGGTTTTGTACGGTGAGAGCGTTGTGGGTAACTCCTTTGTGCCCAGCTACTCCCTGCCCATCCTCTTCGATGTGGCAAAATTCCAGACTGCTGCGCACAATGCTGTGTTGACCCTTAGCGAGTAATAGAATAAAAGGTCGTTTCCCCGGGTTGGGAAACGACCTTTTTATTAGATAAGAGCAGGGGACGGGTTGCCCGTCCCGAATGACCGGGTTTAGCGGGCAGCGGAACGCTGCCCCTACGAGGGGTGCGATAGATAGTTTTTGGGAGTTTACGGAAAAAACTGTTGCAAATATCAAAAATGTACCTTATAATTATACTGTCATACTATACCAAATTAAGAAATGAGGTTATTTTATGAAAAAACGGTTGCTTGTTTTACTGCTGATGCTTACCATTGCAGTAAGCCTTTTTGCGGTGACTGCCAGCGCCAGCGAGGTACAGACCTTGTATATCTGGTGTGAGCACTGCGAAAATGATAATGTATGGTATCCCATCAGCTCTACCACGATGAACCTGAACACTGACGGCAAGAGCCATTATTACCTGGCGGACGATCGGGTCCTCACCTCCCAGTCCATCAGCAGAACCATTTGTGTGAATCTGAATGGCTACAAGCTCACTGCCAACAAACCCTTTACAGTCAACAACGGCGGCGACCTGCGTTTCCAGAACGGCACGCTGATCTCCCGGGGTAACGGTACATCGTCTGTTGCCGGTGCTGTCTATGTCAAGTCCGGTGGCAATTTGTCCCTGAAGAATGTGGATGTGGACTATGAGTATTATGCAGGTCGTGAAATGCCCTACGGCGGTCATTTCAATGTGGCAGGTACGATGAACGCAACGGACTGCACGATGGTAAACGGTCCTGCTACCGTTCAGGGCGGTAATATTTATGTTGCCTCCACCGGTGCTGTAAACCTTACCAATTGTTCCGTTACCGGCGGCACTGCGCCTGAGGGCCACTGTATCTATGCTGCCGGCGCTGTTACCCTGTCCGGTGCCACCACCATTGAAGAGCTGCAGGTGGAGTCTGCCGGCAAGCTGACCTTGAAGGATACCGTTACCGGCTCTGTTACTGTGGAGTTTCCCAATACCACCGCCGGTGGCGCGGTAGCGGCAAAGCTGGAAAATGCGAATATTTCCGGACTGTCTCTGAAGCTCATCGGCACCTCCCTGATTCCCAAGACGGACACCAACGCCATTGTTCTGGAAAGCTATGTGGCGGCTGTGGACGGTGTTTTGTACAAGAACTGGACGGATGCAATGGCAGCTTTGAGTGCCGGCAAGACGCTGAAGCTGCATCAGGATGTTAACACCCTGACACTGCCTGTTTCCGTGACTCTGGATCTGAACGGCTGCGATGTGGGCACCCTCACCGCTGAGGCTCCCGTGTATGTCAAGGACAGCCAGACGGATGACTATGATGTTACCGACGGCTTCTACGGCAAGATCGGCAGCAGCTCCGGTGATGTGAAAGCTGCGGAAGCTTCTGCTACCTCCAATGCCTACTTAAAGATCGAAGAAGCAGACGGTGTCTCCTACCACGCGGTTTCTTTGAACATTTCCGATATGGCTTTGAAGCCCGGTGACGCTGCTTTGTACTTTGTCAATGAATTTGCTGCTGACCATATGGTTCGGGAGAAGATCCTGTCCTTCGGTGTGGCAATGAGCGTAGGCAGCGAGCCTACTGCCGAAACTATGGCAAATTCCAAGCATTACACCCAGCTGGATCCGGCGCTCTTCGGCACGAAGGAAGGCAACAACGGTTCTCTGCTTTACGGCATTATGAAAAATGAGAACGGTCTTAACACCAACATCCGGCATGCTGCCATCCCTGTCAACGGCAAGGCATATATTCAGGTCGGTGAAAATGAGTATATCTTCGGTGTCAACCGTGAGCGCAGCCTGCAGGAGCAGGTGGAAAAAGCCGATACTTTGTACGTCGGTTTTGAAGACTGGAATCAGAAGAATGGTCTTTTGGATCTGTACGAGGCATTTACCGAGGTTTTGAAAAACTGGACAGTTCCCAATATCACCGAAGGTGTTGCCACCCGGGAGGAGAACACCATCCGGATCTTCACCATCGGCAACAGCCACGCCAACGACTCCACCTGGCAGCTGTACAATGTTTTTGCCAAGCAGAATCCCGACAAGCGGGTGATCCTGGGCACCATGTACTACTCCGGCTGCCCGATGAACAAGCACGTGCAGTTTGCCAAGAACAATTCTCCGGAATACACCTACTGGAAGAACAGCACCGGCTCCTGGGTGGGTCAGAAGGAAGCTACTTTACGGGACGGTCTTACCGATGAAAAGTGGGATATCGTGGTATTCCAGGAGATGAACATCCAGGCGGGCCAGGCTACTGAGTTCCAGGACAACGACATTGCCGATCTGAAGGCTTATGTGGAGTCCGAGCTGGGTTATGAGCCCACTTACTACTGGCATATGGTCTGGACCAACCCGGTTACACAGCTGTACTGGAATGCATCCACCCGTCCCACAGCCCTGCCGGACAACTGGGTGGAGCGGTATGAAAATCTGTTTGGCACCGACCAGATGTATATGTATGAGCAGATGACTCAGAATGTGAAGGATTACATCCTCACCAATGATACCTTCACCGATGTGATCCCCTCCGGTACGGCTGTCCAGTATGCCAACAATGTGCTGGGTATGACCGATCTGGATCTGTACCGTGACTACACCCACGTTTCTGAGTTTGCCCGTTTGATGGTTTCCTACCTGTGGTACTGCCAGCTCACCGGCGACCGTCTGGAATCCGTTGAGGATGTGAAGGTGGATATTATCCCCCAGCACCTGCGCCACTCCCGGTTCACCGCCGAGGGCGATATGGAGATCACCGACTTTATGAAGCAAGTGATCGTGGATGCCGTGAACTACACCCTGGAGAATCCTCTGGAAGTGCCCGAAACTATGCAGACAGAAGATCCTGCTGACGATGGCGTACTGAAGGTTCTGATGGTAGGCAGCAGCTTCTGCTACTACTACCCGGATGAGATGGTAGGTATGGCAAAGGCTGCCGGCAAGGATCTGCTGATTTGCAATGTCTACTACTCCGGCTGTCAGCTGAATCAGCACTATACCTGGCTGAAAAACGGTGAAGCAAAATATGTCTACTTCGAAAGAGGTACTGACGGAACGGATACCAGGGAAGATAATGTGACGCTGGAATACTGTATGTCCCGTCAAAACTGGGATATGATCAGCCTCCAGGGTGCCAGCGGCAGTATAAGAGGCACTGCTACAGCAGAAGAGCTGTATGCAACCAACGAGGGATATCTGGACTACCTGTACGGCTACTTCCGTCAGATGTACCCCAAGGCAGAGATGCTGTGGCATCACACCTGGGCATACCAGGTGGGTAAGGCTTCCAACGGAACCATCACCGCGGATACCGCAGCACAGCACGCATATGACGCAAAGGTGAAGGAGCTGGCTCTGCTGATCTGCGAAAAACACGATCTGAAGCGGATCAACACCGGTGAAGCCTGGCGGATCGTTCGTGACGGCGGTTACGATAACCTGTGCGCACGCCTTGGCAAGAAGGTGGACGATGCACCGATGCATTCCGGCGATAACTACCACGATGGCGACATCGGCGGCGGTCAGTACCTGAACGCAGCTGTTTGGTATGAACGGATCTTCGGCGAGAGCATTGTGGGCAACACCTTTGTTCCCTCTTATTCCTACGGCGGTGTGAAGTACGATATGCTCATCGATCTGGAGACCCTCCAGAACGCTGCCCACCAGGCAGTGCAGAGCATTTCTGAATAATCTGTAATATAAAATGCCGTTTCCTTTGTTTAGGAAACGGCATTTTTCTATCATATACCTAAAGAATAAAGAATAAAAGAGGTGTCCGCACGGATTTAAATAGTGGGCAGCGGAACGCTGCCCCTACGGGTTCTATTGAACATTTTGTAGGGGACGATGCCCACATCGTCCCGAATGAACAGGTACCGACGGGCGGATGTGGGCATCCGCCCCTACACATCACGCACCAACATTAACGGGCGTAGGGGACGGGTTTCCCGTCCCGAAAACCCAGGTATCGTGGGAGGCGAAACGCCTCCACTACGAGGGGGTACGACAAAATGCGTAGGGAACGTGCCTATGTGCCGTTCCCTACAGTTATTATTTCTTATTTATTCTCTATTCTTTATTCTTTAACGGACAAAGAAAACACTTTTTCAGAACTTCTTGCTGAGTAACGCCCGTTCGGTTTCTTTGATGGATTCCCTTGCCGCTTCCGAACGGTTATGGACTACATAATAATATAGAGCGTCGATAATTGCCAGCTGGACGATCCGGGAGTTTAGTCCCAGAATGTTATACCGGGTCTCTTCCGCGGAGGTGGCAAGAACGATATCCGCGTATTTCATCACCGGGGATTTGCCTGCGTTGGTGATGGCAACGGTGACGGCACCGTGCTCCTTTGCCAGCTTTAGGGCATCTACAATATCCCTGGAGGAGCCGGAATGGGAAATGGCAATTGCCACATCCCCCGGCTTTAAGTGGGAGGCGGCGATCACCTGCATATGGTTGTCGGAGTAGGACACTGCCTGGACACCTGCCCGAAGGAATTTATGGGCACCGTCCAAAGCCACTGCCGCAGAGTTTCCCAAGCCGAATAAATACACTGTGCCGGCGTTGCTGATCATCTCCGCTGCCCGGGCAATGGCAGCATCCTCCAAAGAGGATTTTGTCTTTTCCAAAGACAGAATAATATCATTGCACACTTTTTCGTAAATTTGAAAGGCGCTGTCTCCGTCGGCGATCCGGGTGGACAGGGCGCTGCCGCCACCCTCCGCTGCCAGGGAGATCTTCAGTTCCTGAAAGCCGGAAAGCCCCAGCCGCTTGGAAAACCGCACAATGGTGGCTTCGCTGCACCGGCATTGCTCTGCCAGCTCCACAATGGAAAGGGAGATGAGCTTGCCGGGATTCTGCTGGATCCAGTCTGCGATCTGCTTTTCTGCCTTGCCCATTTCCGGGTACAACAGGCGGATTTTAATGGAAATTTTGTCCATAACGTTACTTTTTCCTTAAAAATTGGATTTTTCTTCATTATATCCTTACAAAAATCCTTTGTCAATAAAATAGAGGTTGAAATTATTTTCATAGTGTGCTAGAATATAGGGGTAAATCCTAAGAAAAAATGAAAATTATTTTCACAATCACAGAAAGGAAGTATGGAAAATGCAAGTCAAATCGTTTATGTTTGATATGATCCGCTCCGAGCTGGAAGATGCAGTGGGTGTGGAGAACGTATCCATTGCGGAAGTGGAGCGTATGTCCTACACCGTGGACTACTTCTGGCTCAGCCGTATGTGGCAGGACAAGGGTGCGGAGGGTCCCAAGCCGGACATCATTGTCCGTCCCGGCTCTTCTGAGGAGGTTTCCAAGGTCCTGAAGATCGCCAACTACTATAAGATCCCGGTACATACCTGGGGCGGCGGCTCCGGCAGCCAGGGCGGTGCACCGCCTATGGCAGGCGGCATCCTGCTGGATATGAAGCGGATGAACAAGCTCATCTCCATCGATGAGAACGCCCACTCCATCACTGCCGAGGCTGGTATGATCTTCCAGCAGCTGGAGTGGTACGCCAACGAAAAGGGCTTCTCCTGTATGCACATCCCCAGCTGCCTCACCTGCGGCACCATCGGCGGCGCACTGGCACACCGGGGCATCGGTATTTTCTCCTCCAAGTACGGCAAGATCGATGACCAGTGTATGAGTATGGAAGTGGTCCTGCCCAACGGTGACATCATTAACACCCTGCCCGTGCCCAAGCACGCTGCCGGTCCTGATCTGAATCAGATCTTCATCGGCTCCGAGGGCACTTTGGGTATCATCACCAAGGCAACCTTCCGTCTGTTTGAGCAGCCCAAGTATATGAAGCATCACGCCTTCCTGTTTAAGTCTATGGGTGACGGCATTGCCGCCGGCAGAGATATTATGCAGAAGTGCCAGCCTTCCATTATGCGACTGTTTGACGAGGCAGAGACTGTTTCCATTATCAAGAAGATCATCGGCTTTGAAAAGAAGGGCTCCTTCCTGAACCTGTCTGTGGACGGTCCCGATGAGCGTCTGGTGGACATTCAGATGGAGATCATCAAGGAGATCTGCGAAGGCTACGGCGCTGAGGATATGGGCAGCGAGTACGGTGAAAAGTGGTACGAAAACCGGATCACCTTCTTCTACCCGGATCATATTATGGATATTCCCCAGATGTTCGGTACTATGGACACCGTTGCTGACTTTTCCCATATGGAAGAGATCTACTGGGCTATGAAGCACGCTATCGAAGATAACTTCCCCGGTGTGCGCTTTATTGCTCACTGCTCTCACTGGTACGGCTGGGGCACGATGCTCTATGACCGCTTCATTATGGACAATCCTCCCGAGGACAAGGAAGAGGCTCTGCGCCTGCATAATCAGATCTGGAACACCGGTGTCCGTGCCGCTATGGAGCACGGCGGTGTCATTAACGATCACCACGGCATCGGCTTGAAGCTGTCCCGTCTGATGAAGGAACAGTACGGTCCTGCATTCCAGGTGATGGAGGGTATCAAGAAGCAGCTTGATCCCAACGGTATTATGAACCCCTATAAGCTGGGTCTGTAAGAGAAGGAGGAATCAGAATGATCAGTCAGAATGCTTTACATCATGCGGAAAAATGCCGCTTCTGTTTTATGTGCCGTCATCTGTGCCCTGTGCAGCTGCAGACCGGCAAGGAGATCAACACCCCCCGTGCCAAGGGCTTGGTGCTGAGTATGATCAACAAGGGCGCTGAGCAGTTTGATGCCGGTGTTGCGGAAGCTATGTACGAGTGCCTGCTGTGTGACGCTTGCGTCAACGATTGTGCCACCGGCTATCAGCCTCCCGTTTACATTCGGGAAGCCCGTACCGAAGCCGTTGTGAACGATTTGGCACCGGCACCGGTTATGGCACTTATTGAGAATATCGAAAAGTCCGGCAACATCTACGGCATCGAGAAGCCCTCCTTTGCCCAGGAAGGCACCGATGTGCTGGTGTATGTGGGTGAAGTGGCAGCTTGCCAGGTGCCTCAGATGGCAAAGAGTCTGCTGGCAGTTTTGCAGAAGGCTGGTGTCAGCGCCAAGGTGCTCGCTGATGAGCCTGCTTCCGGTGCGATGCTCGCTGACCTGATGGGCTATGTGGATGAGGTCAGCCAGCAGGCAAAGGCTTGTGCCAAGGCTATCAACGATACCGGCATCAAGACCGTTGTGGTGCTGGACAGCTACGATGCAGAAATTATGAAGCAGCAGTATGCCAAGTTCGGCTGTGAGATTAGTGCAGAAGTGGTTACCGCTACCGCTTTTGTGGCGAAGCTGCTGGCAGAGGGTAAGCTGGCTGCCAAAGAAGGAACTCAGCTGGCTGCCTGCCACGATGATGACCGTCTGGCACGTACCTTCTATGAGTTCGAGCCCATCCGTGCAATGGGTAAGGCTGCCGGTTATGCCGTTACTGAGATGTTCAACAAGGAGCGTCTTGCCAAGTCCTGCGGCAGCGCTGTGGCACTGGGCTATATGCCTGCCATCACCACCAAGGTGGCTGCCGGTCGCTGGGACGATCTGAAGCGTACCGAAGCAAAGGTGATGCTCACTGCCAATCCCCAGTCCTATCTGTGCCTGAGCCAGGCAGTTCCCGAGGGCTATACCCTGGTGGATCTGTACTCCGCACTGGCATAAGAATATCGATCTTCACTCAGCGCAGCGGCAAAATGCCGCTGCGCTGCCATTGCCTATTTATTATTTCTTATTTATTCTCTATTCTTTATTCTTTAACGAACAAAGAAAACGATACCGTATGCATGAAAGAATAAATAATAAATAAAAAAGAATAAAGAATAAAAAATGTGTGCCTTTGGCACGGATTTATATAGCGGGCGTTCAATGAACGCCCCTACGATCACGCACCAACATTTTTGGATGTAGGGGACGGGTTCCTGCCCTTGTTTGCGTAGCAAACATATCGCGTGCAAAGCACATATCGCACGCGTAAGCGTATATCGAAAATCCCGTCAGGGATTTATATCGCTGTCCCCCCAGGGGACAATGCCCGTCCCGGTAGAAAATGCTTGATTGACAGGTAGTTTTCGTGTAGAATATAAAAGATGGGGATCTATGTATTCTATGGAAATAATACAAAGTACGGTTTATGAAGATTATTGTGTGTATGAAAGCCGTGCCTGCCACCAGTCAGGTGCAGGTGGACGGTCAGTTCCGTTTGCAGCGGGACGGTGTAAAATTAGAATGGAATGTTGCCGATGAGGCGGCTTTGGAAGCTGCTCTGCAACTGAAAGAAAACGGCTCTGTCACGGTGCTGACTATGGGTCCCGGAAAGCTGGAGGACAGTATGCGGGAGCTTTTGGCACGGGGGGCAGATGAAGCAGTTCTGGTGTCAGATCCTGCCTTTGCAGGCTCCGATACCTTGGCTACTGCCCGGGTGCTGGCTGAGGCGGTGAAAAAGCTGGGGGGCTGTGATCTGCTTCTTTGGGGCAGACGTGCCATTGACGGGGAGACCGGACAGGTCCCCGGTATGATGGCTGCGATGCTAAATATTCCCTGTGTCACCAATGGAGAAAGTATCCTGCAGGAAGCTACCAATATACAGGTTCGCCGGCGGCTGGAAGCGGGCACACAGGTGCTTTCTGTGCAGCTGCCCTGTGGCGTGTCTGTTTGTGAATATACATATCCTTTGCGCCTGCCCGGTATTATGGGTATGCGTCGGGCAAGGCAGAAGCAGGTGCTCGGGCTGGATGCCGCTGCGCTGGGCATTGGTCCGGAACAATGCGGCTTGAAGGGCTCTGCCACCCGGGTGGTGGCAATGTCCAACCGGTTCCCGGGTCTTCGGAAAGGTCCTAAGGAAACGGATCTTTCTGCCGGCTGCCGGAAGCTGATAGAGCTTTGCCGGGAGGTGACGGGCTGATGGAGGTTTTGGTGTTATGCCCATATGAGGCAGATCCCGGCTTGATCTCCAAGGCAAAACAGCTGGCAGGAGGATCTGCGCTCCGGGTCTTTGTGCCGGAGGCAGAGTCCAAGGAAGCTGCCCGTTACGGCGGTGGGATCATCCATAGTTTTTCTGAAAATACCCTGACCCCTGACGAAGGGGCGCTGGCAGCGTTTTTTGCAGAGAAGATCCGGCAGTGGGGCAGTACCGTTGTTCTTGCCCCGGCTACGGTTAAGATGCGCAATATGATGCCGGTGATCGCGGCAAAGCTTTCTGCCGGCTTAACGGCAGACTGTACCGGTCTTTCTTTGGACGAAGCCGGGCGGCTGATCCAGACCCGTCCTGCCTTTGGAAATGCCTTAATGGCAGATATCCGCACGGAAACAAGCGTACAGCTGGCAACGGTGCGACCTGGTACATTTCCCCCGGTACCGTGCCCTGTGACGGCAGAGTATATTTTGGAGCAGCCGGTTTCCGGCAGCCGGGTGACGGAGCTTGCGTTAGAGCGTTATACAGAGGGAATGCCCCTGTCCCAGGCAAAGTTTATTGTGGCTGGTGGCGTGGGCATCGGCTCCCGGGAAGGCTTTGAAAAGCTGGAGCAGCTGGCACAGAAGCTGGGTGCTACCGTGGCAGCGTCCCGGAGTGCGGTGGATGCCGGCTTTGCCCCTTACCGCTGTCAGGTGGGGATCACCGGTGTTACGGTGTGTCCGGATGTATATATTGCCTTTGGCATCAGCGGTGCGGTGCAGCATCTTGCGGGTATGTCCGGGGCGAAAACAGTTATTGCAGTCAATTTCGATCCCAAAGCGCCCATCTTCGACTATGCCGATTACGGCATTGTGGGGGACTGGGAAGCGGTGGTCGATAAATTATTGGAGGGATAAACGATGAATTATAAGAAAACATACACCCCGAAGATCGGGTATACCAAGCTGTGTGAAATGGACAAGTGCAGCTGCAAGCGGCTGGAGCTGGGTATGATCCAGTTAAATGCCGGCGACTCTGTGACCATCGAAACTGAGGGTAAGGAGTATTCCTTTATTTTCCTGTACGGTCACGCAGATGTGCAGGTGGGAGAGGTGTGCTGGAAGAATGTAGGCGGCAGAAAGAATGTCTTTGACGGTCCCTGCCACAGTGTATATGTTCCCAGAAACAGCACCGTTACCTTCACCGGCTGTGAGGAAGTGCGCATTGCCGTCATCGATACCCCCACGGATAAGGATTCCCAGGCACAGCTGCAGACCCCGGACAAGGTGAAGGTTATGACCCTGGGCGAGCAGCCCTGGAAGCGGGACTGCCATATTATTGTAGATGGGGACAGCAATGCTGACTATCTCACCGTTGGCGAATCCTTTGTGGAGCCGGGCAACTGGGCAGGCTTCCCCGGACATAAGCACGATGTGGACGATATGCCCCGGGAGTCCGTGGCAGAGGAGATCTACTACTATCTGTTTGACAAGGAACAGGGCTTCGGCTTCCAGAGCCTGTACACCCGTGACGGTGAGATCGATGAAACTTACCGGGTGAAGAACAACGATCTGGTGGAGTTCCCCAAGGGCTACCATCTGACATTGAACACCCCCGGCTACAAGATGTACATTCTGTGGCTGATGGCTGGTGATGTCCAGGGTATTCACCGCACCAACGATCCGGATCACGAGTGGGTCCTGAATCAGTAATTATCAAAAAGGAGCAAGAAGCAATGAAACGGTTTTTGGCATTTACCCTGGCGGTGCTGATGGCTGCGGCTATGTTCGGCTGCGGCGAGAAGAAGCCTGCCGCCTCCGAAGTCCCCCAGGTGGAGAAGAAGGATTATTCTGCCTATGCGGGCATCGTTGCCGATACCAAGACCTGGTATGACGAGCTGATGGCACTGCCCATTGCCAACGCGAATATGACCGAGAAGGAGCTGCGTCAGCTGTGTGTAGACGCTATGCGCTTTAACCTCACCTTCCCCTGGACTCCCAGCCAGGATGTCAACTATAGCTTTACTCTGTTGGACAGAACCTCCGAAGTATCTCTGCCTATGGGCATTGCCTACGCCGGCTTATTCTACAATAACAACAGTGCCAAGGGCAATGTCTGGAAAGCATTGGATCATTACGATCCGGAAACCGGTGTCGTTGATTTGGAACTGATCAAGGGCGATTTCGTGGATATTATGTCCAGCGCCTGCGCCCGGGCTTGTGAATGGGGCTGGGCACGGATCTCCAACTCCACCGGCTTGGAGACGATGGCTTCCTACAGCCAGTACAACTCCAGAGTTACCCCGGTAGGTCCTTATAACTATCTCCCCGGCAAGTATCCCTTCGGCAACAGTGACGGCACCAAGAACATTATCACCGACAACGGTGTGGATGTGATGCTCCAGTCCTATGCGGCAATGCAGATGGCAGACGGTCTGTACTCCTCCACGGCTTACCACGTAATTATGTGTCAGGCGGATCCTGTGGTGGTTATGGATGAAAACGGCAAGATCGATGCTGAAAAGAGCTATGTGCTGATCATGGAGCAGGATGCCGTGGGCACCAAGACCGAGAAGAAGAACTACACCCAGGAAAACGGCATTACCATGCGTCCTCTGGGTACGGTTGACGAAGAGGTTTCTTTCCAGCGGCTGATGGACGGCGGCTATGTTCCCTTCACCATTCCGGAGCTGGCTGGCACCGATCCCGTGGAAGCCGGTGATGCCTACGTAGGCGGCTTCAGCGAACGTTTGGAAAACGGCGCGGATATCACCCTGAAGGAACTGATGAACAAGACCATCATTTGTAACTACGCTGTTTGCACCACCGAGCTTCAGGTGAAGAATCCCAACGGAGATGTGCTGTACAGCTACAAATACAGCCCCGTAACCACACCCTTTGATTTCAATGCGCCTTTGGGCAACCTGGAAGTGGAGACCAAGGCTGCTGCCTTTGCCAACGGCGAGAATACCGTCCACGTGTATGTGCGTATGGCAAATGGCGAACTGAAGGAAGCCTTTACCACGATCTTGAAATAACGCAGGAAACTATGTAAAGGATGCAGGGGCGGTCAGTGACCGCCCCTAGGATCACGCACTAACATTTTTGAATGTAGGGGACGGGTTTCCCGTTCCCTTGTCTTTTTGGAGGAAAACAATGGAAGAATATGTATTGGGTGTGGATATTGGCAGCGGTTCGGTGAAGCTGACACTTCTGTCCCGGCAGGGAAAGATTGCCGGCACTGCCGGCTGCGAGTATCCCACTGCCTATCCCCAGGTGGGTTGGTGTGAGCAGGATCCGGAGGATTGGTGCAAAGCCTTTGCTACCGCTTTGGCACAGTTAAAGAAGGATACCGGCGTCACCGCTGACCAGATCAAGGCTTTGGCACCGGATGCGGCTACGCATACTGCCGTTTTGCTGGACGAAAATAAGCAGGTGATCCGTCCTGCGATCTTGTGGACAGATCAGCGCTGCCGGGAGCAGGTGGGCTTTTTGTGTGAAAACCATCTGGAAACGGTCAGACAGCAAACCTTAAATACGCCTACCACCATTTGGACCTTGCCCCAGTTTATGTGGCTGCAAAAGGAAGAGCCGGAAGCCTGGGAAAAGGTGCGGTATATCCTCTTTGCCAAGGATTATCTCCGCTTCCGGATCACCGGACAGATGCAGACAGATCATATCGACGCTGCCGGTTCTATGTTCTATGATGTGATGAATCAGCAGTGGTCAGAAGAGCTGTGTAAGGTGGGAAATATCCATATGGCTTGGCTGCCGCGGCTTTGTGATCCCGGTGATAATGCCGGCTGCGTCACCAAGGAAGCGGCAGCGGAGTTTGGCTTGAAAGCCGGCACGCAGGTGCTGGTGGGCACTACAGATACGGTGATGGAGGTGCTGGCTGCCGGTAACGTGGCACCGGGTCACACCACCGTAAAGCTGGCTACCGCCGGTCGGATCTGCGTGATCTCCGATCATAAGCTGGATTCGCCTTTTGTGTTCAATTACCGGCACGTTGTACCGGGTCTGTGGTATCCGGGTACTGCCACCGCCAGCTGCGCCAACAGCTACCGCTGGTACCGGGACACCATCGGCAGAGAGCCCTTTGCCGATTTGAACGGTCCTGCGGAGAAGATCGCACCCGGCTGCGGTGGGTTGATGTTCCATCCTTATCTCAACGGTGAGCTGACCCCCTATAACGATCCGGAGCTGAAGGGCAGCTTCACCGGCATCAGCGCTTCCCATACCACCGCCCATTTTACCCGGGCAACCCTGGAGGGTGTGGCAATGAGCCTGCGGGACTGCATCAGCGTGCTGGAGGATATGCAGGTGGAGATGACCCGGGTGCGGATCATCGGCGGCGGTGCCAAAGGTCAGCTTTGGCGGCAGATCGTGGCAGATGTACTGAACCGGAAGCTGCAAAAGGTGAAGGTGGACGATTCCTCCTTCGGTACGGCAATGCTGGCGGCGGTGGGTATCGGCTGGTTTGAAAGCTATGCTGCCGCAGCAGAAGCCTGCGTACAGATCGATTCCGTTTCCGAACCTATCCCGGAAAATGTAGCCGTGTACGATCAGCTGTTTACAAAGTATAAAGCCATCCACGATGCCTTAGCACCCGTTTATAAAAGTGAATAGTGAAGAGTGAAAAGTGAAAAGTTGTGGTGTCGGCTCCGCCGACGATTGAAATAGGGTTGCGATAAAATGCGTAGGGAATGACCTGTGTGTTATTCCGCTATTTAAATCCGTGCCCAACGGGCACACCACACTTTTTTACTCTTCACTTTTACCTTTTACCTAATAAAAGTAGGGAACGTGCCGTTCCCTACTTTTTTAATAATGCTTTGGCGGCGCTTGCCACAATGGGGGCAAGGAGCAAGCCGGGAACGCCCCAGAAGCGGAAACCCAGGTACAGCATTAAAAGGGTGGTCAGGGGATCCAGTCCCAGCTGCTGACCTACCAGCCGTGGCTCTAAGGTGGTGCGCAGGAGAAGCGCGCAGCCGAAGGTGATGATTAGTCCAATTGCCCGGAAGGTATCCTGCTGCAGCAGGCAGATCACAGACCAGGGGATCAGCACCGTGCCGGTGCCCAGTATGGGTACGGCATCCACGATAGCGGTAAGCAGTCCCCACAGGGGTGCCAAAGGGATCCGCAAAAGGAGAAGTCCGGCAGTGACTACGCAAAAGGTAAGACCGGAGAGCTTCAGCTGGGCTTTCAGCCAACCCCCAACGGCAGTTTTTACCCGGGAAAATCCCGGCTTCCATTGGCTTTCCCAATTTGCCGGCAGGTGGCTTTGGATGCCGGCTTGCAGCTTGGGCAGCCGGGCAGAGATGAGATACGCCGAGAGGACACCGGTACCTGCTCCCAAAGCGCCGGTACCCAGCTTTCCCACGGCGGCGCTGACTGCTCCCGGAAGCTTTTGGGTCAGCTGCTGGAAAAAAACACCGCTGCCGTCAAAGGTATCGGTGATCATTCGCTGCAGACCGGGGCGCAGCGGTTCCGGGGCGTTGTCTGCCATTCCCATCAGCTGCTGGGACAGAAGATCTACCCCGTCCCGGGCAGCCTGTGCCGCTTCCGGAAGCCGGTTCGCCAAAGCGCTTAGCTGACGCACCGCAAAGGCACCCACCAAAGTCAGCAGTCCCAAAAGCAGCGCAAGGGAAGCGGTGACCCCCAAAGCGGTGGCAGCGGTTCTAGGCAGGTGCAGCTTGGCTACTTGCAGCTTTACCAGCGGCTCTGCTGCCAATGCCAGCAATCCCCCCAGAAGAAAAGGGAGCAGTACCGGTAGCAAAAACCGCACACCCAGCCATAGAAGAGCAATGGCTATGGCAGCTTTCAAGAGGAGTTTTGTGGCTTCTGTCAATGGGTTTTCTCCTTTCGGGGGTTGCAATTTATAAAATATATGCTACAATTAAAGAAATAATATACACACAGGGGGTACCGTTATGGCAAATGTTCCTAAGTACTTTATTATTGAGGCTTCTGCACTTCCGGCAATCTTCACAAAGGTGGCAGAGGCAAAGCGCCTTTTGCAGACCGGTGAAGCTACCACTGTCAATGACGCTACCCGGATCACCGGCATCAGCCGCAGTGCTTTTTATAAGTACCGGGACTGCGTGCTCCCCTTTGAGAATATGATGACCGGTCGGATCATCACATTCCAGTTTTTGCTGCAGGATCAGAAGGGCTTGCTCTCTTCTTTGCTGAGCATTTTTGCCGATTACCATGCCAATATCAAGACCATCAATTCCATCGTCCCCACCAATGGCTGCGCTGTGGTTACCATTTCCGCAGAAACCATTGACCTGACGGTTAGCCTGGAGCAGCTGCTCCACGAAGTCGGTCAGCTGGATGGTGTCGTGAAGGCAGATATCCTGGCTGGCTAAAGGATAGACAAGAAAAGTAAAAATTATACCGCCGTTTCCTAAAAGAAACGGCGGATATTTTTAGTGAAGAGTGAAAAGTGAAGAGTGAAGAGGTGTGGTGTGCCTTCGGCACGGATTATAATTGTAGGCACATAGGCACGTTCCCTACATTTGCATATGTTGGTGTGTGACTGTAGGGGCGGATTATCCGCCCGCTATTTAAATCCGTCGGCAAAGCCGACACAACACCTTTTCACTTTTCACTCTTACCTTTTACCTAATAAATGCAGGGAACGTACCGATCCCTGCATTTATTATTATTTCACATTGGTAAGGTTCCAGTTTTGCATTGCAGAAGCGTAGGCTTTGTACAGATCGGCAAGTCCGGTCTGCTGGGTTCTGGACAGGGTATCGTAACCGGCATCTGCCAGCTCCATCTGCTCCCGGAAGCTCCGCTGCCGGGCAGCGCCGAACATAAACTCACCGTCGGTGGTGTAGATATAGGCTCTGCCGTAGACTGCCATTTCGCCTCTGCGGCGGTTTTCTGCGGAGGTAAGACCGTTTTTCATTACACCGGTGAGAAGGGAGCCGCTGTTTTTGCCGGTGCCGAAGCCGTCGGTGAACCAGGTGTAGCTGCATTTGGAGAAGATATTGCTTGCGCTGGGGGCGGCGGAGGTGCTCATTGCTACGCCGTACCGGTAGACCTTCTGACTGACTTTTTCGTCACCCCGGAAGCTGCAGTTATAGTAAAGACCTGCTTCCTCCGGTCGCAAGGACATAGACTGGATGGTCAGTCCCACTGCGTGGAAAGAAGTACCGGCTTTCTCTGTGATCTTCAGGTAGCCGTCTTTGGTTTCTGTCACCGGTTCGCCCTTGACGGTACCTTTGACGGCTTTGATCTTGCCGTATATGCCGTTGGCAACGGTGTAGTCATCGGTGCAGGCATCGGAAACATACAAGGTCTTGCCGGAGGAAACGGTGACGGTGCCGTTAATATTCCAGCCGTTCAGCTCCAAGTGAAGATTCTTATTGACGGTGATATCTCCGGTGACGCTTCCCTCGATACCCACGGTTGCGCCCTCCGGTGCCACGGTGATGGCAGACTGCAGGCTGGATGCGCCTACCCGGGTGCCGTCCTTGTTGAGCATATATGCGGCGTTGACGCTGTTTAGCTTCAGTTCATTCCCCTCAGGACGGAGAGTGTAGGAGGATCCTTTCACGGTGATATTGCTCCGATACAAATTGGCATTTTCTGCCGTACCTACAGTGAGTCCCTTGGCAGCGCCTTCTATAATCAGCTCCATCGTTGCAGTGCAGACACCGGAAACATGGATGCTTTGGGACAGAGGCACGTGATCTTCTTTGCCGGTGTCCGGCCAGATCCGTAAATGCTCCACCTTGGGATCTCCGGATAAGTACAGCTTGCCGCGGTTCAGCACGCAGGCGGTGTTGGCAAGATGATCGGCATTGCCGCCGGTGATCTGTCCGCCGTACAGACCGATAGCGCCGGTATGACTGACATAGAAATTGCCGCCTACCCAGGTGCAGGAGCCGTCCTTTACGGTGCCGCCGTACATATTGAAGATACCGGAGGAAACATACACAATGCCGCCGTTTTTAACGCTGTAGCCAGCCTTGGGGGCGAAGGTAAGGGTGCCGCTGTAGAGGTTCAAGGTGCCGGAAACATAGGCAACGCCACCGTTCTCTGTTCCGCTGGGCGTGCCGCTGCCGGTGATGACACCCTTTCCTGTGCTGTCCTGGATATTCAGAACGCTGCCCTCGGAAACGATCATTGCCCGCTCTTTGCCGGAGATGGTGTGACCTCTCAGGTCCAGGCAGGTGACGGTGGCAGTACCGCAGGTGAATTCCGGAATGTTCACAAAATCACGGTCGGCATAGAAGTGACCGCCGCACAGCTGAATGCTGATATCCAGCTGCTGGGACAGCGGTGACCATTGCACGGTTTCACCGCAATGCTGGCAGTAAGCTTCCTTTAAGCCGGTAGCTTCTCCGGAAAGCTCCAGAAGCATTTCCTTGTACACCTCGATCATAGCTTCGCCGGTGCCGGGCATAAAGGTGCAGGTTTGAGATTCGTAAGAACCCACCGCTTTGCCGGGCACACCCTGGGAGTAGGAGAAGGTCACCTGGGAGGGAACATAGCCCTGTCCGTCGTTGCAGTAGCCCAGGACCCAGGGCTCACCGAAATCGGTTCCCAGATTCTTGCCTAACAGCTTTTCCCAGTCGTTATACTGATTGATGGTGTCCAGGGTGGCTTCGGTGGAGTACCGGTCAAACAACTCATTGGGGGCAGTAACAGATGCCCATTGGTCGCCAATGAGGATCACATTCATTTCCAGCTTTCTGCCGGCGGCAGTAGAGCCGTAGCGGCTTACAACAGAATTTGCGTGCTGGATAGAGGCAACCACATAGGTGCCGGTGACTTTCTTGACACCCACCACAGGTTTACCGTAGGCATCGGTATAGGTGGCACCGTTGGGATCCTTCAGCGCTGTGCCGGTGGCTTCGTCTACCATTACCTGCTTGTTGGTTTTATCGATGAGGGCATTGCCAGCTGCATCCTCCCAGTAGGTGATGGTATAGCTTTTTGTGCCGGCAGGCTTTGCGGGGATATAGGCTGCGGCATATTTTACACCTGCCAGGAAAAGTCCCGGTTCTACCGTGTTTCGCTCTGTCTGATAGACGATCTGCCAGGTCTTGATATCACCGGCGTCTTTGTTTATCTGCTTCATATTGGAGCTTTTCAGCAGCTCCAGAGCCACCTCTGCCAGCTCGGAGCCGTAGATGTTGCCCTTGTTTTTCACAACGGAACGGTCCGTTTCTGTTTCGTAGGAAAGCCATGCTTTCTCCGCCTCGATCCGGGAGGAGCTGCTCATATTGCCGGAAGCACCGTTGAAGTAGGCAGGGCGGTAGCCTTCCTGCTCCAGAACGAACCGGAAGGCATTGATCCAGTCCGCACTGACCTGGAAGAAGGAGGTGTAGAAGCCCACTTCCCACTTCTCGGTGTCATAGTCATCGGATACGTACCGGTTTTGGTTGGTGTGAGCACGCCAGTTGATCATAACCACCGGCTTTTTGGAAGCGTCATCAAACCGGAACTCGGTGATGAGCATCGTGTCGTCTCCTTCGGAAACGTGATCAGAGTGGGAAACCACTTCCACATCGTGGACCACATAGGCGCGCTCAGAGGTGTTGCCTACAAAGGGTCTGCCACTATCTCCCCGGAAGGTGAGAAGGGATTCGTCGATCCAGTCTCCGTCGCTGTCTACATAGTATTTTCCCGCGGAGCCGCCTGTGCCGGCTGCCCGGAAGGTGTTGAAATTATCACCGCAAACATAAGTTTCCTGTTCTGCATCGGGGTCCGGAATATAGTTGCCGTTTTTCTTGGGGAAGGTGTAATAATAGAAGGGGGAGGTGCTTTGCTTGGTGACAGTGCGCATAGCGTCCTGCACCACGATCTTATAGTGACGCACGGAGTTATAGACCCGTTCGCTGCCTGGGTCGGTCACTGTGACTTGATCGTCTGCCGGGCGGTACTTGTTCAGGGTGTCACCTACAGGACCGGTGGCGCACTTGGCTTCCTCTGCCTCGATCTGTCCTTTGTACATCCGGGCAGGGGAACGGTCTGCCAGTGCGATCTCTGCTGCCTTGACAAAGTTGGCTTTCAGCCGTTCCACGTATAGCTTTAAGCAGTTTACGGAGTTGGCATTTAAGGATTTGGAATTGACCAAAGTGATTGCTACACTGTGGTGGGTGTGGGAACCGGCGATCATCACCTTGTCACCGGTGATCTCCGGGTGCTTTTCCCAGATGGATTCCCGCACCGGCTCTGTCACATAAGAGCCGAAGCCGCCGATGAAGTCCGTACCGTAGAGGAGGATGGTGTTGCCGGAAGGGTCGGTAATGGCAACACAGGTGATGAAGATGCCGTCGTTGTCGTCGATCTTGCCGTCACCGTTGTCATCCATTTTATTAGGCAGGGCAAGACGCTTCTCTTCGTAGCTGTTGCCGCGCAGAGGAACGGGCATCAAGCCCAATGCGTGGTTATCCTCGTTGTAATAGGGATTCACATCCACCTTGGCATAACCCACCTGATAGTAAGCAGGGGCGCTGGCTTCGGCACCGGTGGCAGCCATTCCCACCAGCATCACCGTCAGCAAAACCATAGCAATGATCCGTTTGCTAATCTTTTTTATTTTCATTTTCCTTGCACCATCCCTTTTCGTATACTTCTCTAAAATAAATTATACAGGAAAAATTGGAAAATTACAAGACCACCCGGAAGAAAAAATGGGACGATGTAAAAATCGTCCCGTTTTTTTAGGTAAAAGGTAAAAGTGAAGAGTGAAGAGGTGTGGTGTGCCCTTTGGGCACGAATCAAAATTGTTGGGAACGGCACACAGGCGCGTTCCCTACAAAGGTCTATCACACCGTCCGTAGGGAATGACCTGTTTGTCATTCCGCTATTTAAATCCGTCGGCAACGCCGACAACATAATTATTCAATGTTCATCCTTCATTATTCACTAGAAATATAACTCCGTTGCCAGGTTGCCGTGGACGTAATAGCACACGGCTTTGCGCATAAAAGGCTCTGTTACCCCAAAGCGCTCTGCCAATGCCCAAAGCTCTGTGCAGCCCTCTGCCACTGCTGTGTCCAGATCATCCACCGGCACCAGCTGCCGGATCGCCCACTTGTCCGCCCGGTTTTCGTGCCTGTGGCGGCAATCGTAAGGGGTATAGTAATTATAAAAAGAACCGGTGAGGCAATGTCCCAGCTCATGGGACAGCTTGGTCATTTCGTCGGCTTCTGAAGTCAGCTTCCCCGGGTCCAAAGCAATATAGCATTGTCCGGTGTCGTCCATCAAAGACAGAGCTTCCCGGGAGCCTAAGGGGAACCGGTCTACCGGTATATTCTTTTTCTGCGCTAACCGGTAGCAGTCCTTCAGGGTACTCATTTTTGCTCCTTTTTCCTTTCCCGCACAAAGGCGGCGTACCGCCGAACATCCGCAAGGTCCGCATCGGTGATCTCTGCGCAGTCCCCAAACAGGGCAAATTTCAGCTCGGCATCTGTTACAGGACGGCTTGCCACCGGGGCAGCGTCCTCATCCTCCATTAAATATTCCACACTTACCCCTAAATAGGCAGCGATCTTTTGGGCAGTTTCCAGCTTGATGCTCTTGGCTCGACCTTTCCGCAGCTCTGTCATAAAGCTTCTGCTCATCCCCAGATCGGCGCTGAGCTTCGCCCCGGAAATGCCTTTTTTCGCCAATAGTTCGTCGATCTTCTTTGTAATATCTGCCATTCTCTGTATCCTCTTTTGTACATAGTATACAAAGTTACAAAACTTTGTAGATTATCCCTTGACTTGCACAAACATTTGTACTATTATAAAGCAGAAGTACAAAACATTGTACAAAATCAACAGGGATAATGGTATTTTAGTACAAACTATTGTACTTGTCAAGGACTTTGGCAAGAAAATCGACGAAATCCTACTTTTATGGATCTTGCCGTAATGATATCCGGGGATGGTTTGTTTTCGGAAAGAATGGATCGTTGCGGCGTGCCTGCCGGGCACGGATCAAAACAGCGGGCGGATACGGCAACAGCTTAGCAAAAGAACAGTCCCATAAGGAGGTAGTATTTATGGAGCCATATATGGAAGAAATGACGCTTCAGCGGCGGTATCAGCAGCGGCGGAACCGATTGCCCCGGTGTCTTTGCTGCGGGGAGGCGGTGACTGAAGGGGTAAACTTAAAGGATTTTGGCATTAACGGCTACGGCTGCAGCCGGTGTGTGGCTGCCAACCGGGTGTACTGAAAGGAGGAGCTATGGAACGAAAGCAATTTACATTTTACATATCTTATTTCCGAGCCATTTCCCGGATCCCGGATAAAGCGGTTCGGGCAGAGGCATACGATGCGGTATGCCGGTATGCGCTGCTGGAGGAAGAACCGGACCCGGCAGAAATGGATGATATCGTAGCAATGATCTTTGATTTGATACAGCCAAGCTTGGAAACTGCAAGAAAAAAGGCAGTATCAGTTACTGCCAGCAACACCACTAGGGGAATCCCCTCGTCAAAGAAAAAGGATACCACTAGGGGAATCCCCTTGTCTGACAAGAAAGAGAAGGAGGAAGAGAATGAGAGGGAGATAGAGAAAAAGAAAGAGAATGAGATAGAGAACGAAAGTTATCCCCCCCATAGCCCCCCGGGGGCAGAGGATGGGTTCACAGATTTTTGGAAGGAATATCCTAAGAAAGTGGGAAAACAGGCTGCTCAGAAGGCATTCAGCCGGGTGAAAGAACCGCTACCGGTGTTATTGTCTGCCATACAGGAGCAATCCCAAAGTATTCAATGGACAAGAGAGAACGGTCGGTTTATTCCCAATCCGGCTGCCTGGTTAAACAACCGTGGCTGGGAGGATCAGCTGCCGATGCCCACAGGAGGTGCTGTCACCGGCGCTACCGGCTTAGGTCCGTCGGAAATTGCCCAGCTGCGGCAAATGATGAAGAAACAAGAATATAACCCGGTGGAGCCCAACTGGGTGATCGGTATGCACTTGTAGAGGAAGGAGTGAAAGGAAATGAAAAAGGAAAAGGAAGATGAATTGGTGATGTGCCCTTATTATCGGGAGGACGGGCAGCAGTCCATCCATTGTGAGGGTGTGGAGGACGGGTGTAAGCTCCATTTAGGCTTTGCCAACCGGGGAGGATTCGCCCGGTACAAGCGGACACTGTGCCGGAAAAACTGGGATCAGTGTATGGTGGCACGGATGCTGAATCTGAAATATGATTATGAACCATAGGAAACGGGTTTCCCGTTTCCAACTAAGTTTGCCTTCGGCAAGGGAAGTTATCTTCGATAGTGAAGTTACTGCGTAGTGAAGTTTGCCTTCGGCAAGTGTTTTGGGCAAACTTAACTTCACTTGTGCAACGCACAAACTTCACTGCCAAACGGCAACTTCACTTTTGCCTCAGCAAAAACTTCACCAATGGAATTGAAAAAACAGGCAACCGGGTTGGTTGCCTGTTTGAAGATGCAATTAACATTCGTCCAATGCGTCACGGATGGCACCGATGGAGTACAAAGAGCCGAAGCACAGCACAGCACCGTGGCTGCCGGCTTTTTCCATTGCCAGCTTCACACCGTCCAAAATAGATTCGGCAGGGGTAGCTTTGGCACCGGCAGCTTCCAGATACTCTGCCAGCTTGTCAGCGTCCAGCTTCCGGGGGTTGGGAGGTGTGATACACACAAACTCCTCCACCAGGGGCATTACCGGCTTATACATATCCGCATAATCCTTATCTGCCAGGACACCGGTGAGGACGATGACCCTCCGGTCCCGAAGGTAATCCTCGATGTTCTTTACCAAGGCTTCGATACACTGGGGATTATGGCCGCCGTCAATGATGAACAGGGGGTCCTTGCGCATAATATCAAATCTACCGGGCCAGCTGACATCCCGGATGCCATCCCGGATGTTTTCCTCAGTGATCTTCCAGCCACGGTGGATCAGAGCATCGGCAATACTCAGCACCACAGCGGCATTGTGCAGCTGATGGTCACCCAGCAAGGGCAGCTGGATACCCCGTCTTGCGCCGCAGTCAAAGATCTGACCCTCCAGACTGTGACTTACCAGGCGCAGACCCATAAAGTCTGCCTTGTGCAGAGGTACTTTTTTCTCCTTGCAGACCTTTTCCAGCACGGCTTCCACAGAGGGGGTATTCCGGTAGATGACAGCTTCGCAGCCGGTTTTGATAATACCGGCTTTGGTCTCGGCAATGGCTTCCACGGTGCTGCCCAGCACTTCTGTGTGATCCAGACCAATGTTGGTGATCACCGCAACCTCCGGGGGATCGATGACATTGGTGGAGTCCAAAGCACCGCCCATACCGACTTCCAGCACCACGATATCGCAGTGATTACGCATGAAGTATTCAAAGGCAATGCAGCTGACCAGCTCAAACTCCGTGGGCTTTTCCTCCATAGATTCTGCCAAAGGCTTTACCCAGGCGGTGATCTCTGCCAGCTCCCGGTCGTCAATGGGAGAGCCGTTGATCTGCATACGCACATTAAAGCGGTAGATGTAAGGGGAGGTGTAAAGCCCGGTTTTATAACCGGCTTTCTGCAGGATGGAAGCAGTCATAGAGGCAGTAGAGCCTTTGCCGTTGGTGCCTGCGATGTGGACGAATTTCAGCTTCTTCTGGGGGTTATCCATCAGATCCAGCAGATTCCGGGTTCTGCCCAGACCGGGGATACTGCCCTTCCAGCAGGTGGAGTGGATATAGGCAATTGCCTGTTCTGCGTTCATGATCGTCATATCCTTTCTGTATTCCCGGATGGGCCAAAGCTGCAGCCGGGTAAAGATGTTCATCCGGAACAAAAAGTACAAGATCGCCACATCGATCACAGCGGTGACGGCAAACTGGATGCTCCGGGTAGTGAAGAAGTAAGCAAGACCCTGTTGGAAGGAGCCTGCCACAGCCGGGTCATAGTAATAATAGATCGTCAGAGGGAAGCTTTGGTAGACGATAGAGCCTAAGATCACCGGAGGCAGGAAGCCTACTGCCAGCATAGTCAGGGAGAATTTTTTAGACAGCCGGTGGCGGAACAGACCGCCGAAGAGACCGTAAAGCACCGGGGGCAGGGAAAAGAAGGGATTCCAGCCGAACCCGGAGAAGAGACAGCCTACAAAGTCAGCGGCAAAGCCTACCAGACCACCGGCGGCAGGACCGAATAAAAGACCTGCCAGGAAGATGGGCACGGCTTCAATGGAAAACCGGGTAAAGGCATTGGGCATGGGCACGATCAGCCGTGCCAGCACAACACTCAGAGCAGTGAGCAGCGCACAGCAAGCCAGGGTGCGGGTCGCCATTTTTTGCTGTTGGGTGGGTTTTAAATTTTTACACATAGCGGAAAGACCTCCAGGAAACAAAATACCCCGGGGCAAAGCCCAGGGGAGCGTAACAGGCAGCCGGCATACCGGCTTCTATATCGTTGCTACATAAGGGAGGGTCTCCATTATGGCGCAGCGGGTGCGGATACCCCATCGCGGACAACGTCCTTCGTCTGTCACACAACTCCCCATTTTGACAGCACTTCACGCGAGGTTTCCTACTCTGTTGCCAACAATATACACCATATTTCAAAAAATGTAAATAGCTTTTTTCCAAAACCCTTGCTTAAAAAGGAAAAATATAGTATGATAGATCCAAATAATCACAAAGGAGGAAGCGATATGCTTTGTATTAATAAGGTTCGTGCCCATCACGTCATTGATTATGCGGCAGAAGAGCTGAAAAAGTATCTGCGTATGATGATGCCGGAATGCGGTGAGATCCCCATCCGGTATGCCCCGGAGGCAACAGAGGGGTTCCGTTTGGGCTTTTTGGAGGATTTCGGTCTTAACAACGAGGCAGAGGATGTAGTGCTGGATGATGTTCTCCATATAGACACCACCCCGGAGGGGGGTATTATTGCCGGCTCCAACCCCAGAAGTGTCCTGTTCTCTGTGTACCGTTTCCTTCGGGAAAACGGCTGCCGGTGGCTGTACCCCGGTGTGGATGGCGACTATGTGCCTATGAAGGACATCGAAGGGGTACAGTATCATAAAATGGCTGACCACCGGTTCCGTGGCTTCTGTAATGAGGGCAGTGAATCCCAGACCTGTATGCTGGAATGTGCCGATTACTATGCCAAGCTGGAAATGAATGTGTATATGCTGGAGTGGTTTATCCCCAACGGCTATTACAACCGCTATTATGCTCACCTGCACAACGAGGCAAACCGCATCCCGGAGCCTGTGTCTGATGAGCAGATCCTCCAGTGGAAGCGCCAGTGCGAGGTGGAGATCTCCAAGCGTGGTCTTATGTTCCACGATATCGGTCACGGCTGGACCTCCCGTCCCTTCGGTTTCCCTGCCAACAACACCGTGGACAATGTTTTTGATGTTTCCGGCTACACCGAGGAGCAGAAATCCGTATTGGCAATGCGGGACGGCAAGCGGGATTTCTACAGAGGCAAGCCTATCTATACCAATGTCTGTATGTCCCGTCCCGATGTCCGGACTGCCATTGTCAAGGATGTGGCAGATTATGCCGAGACCCATCAGAATATCGATTATCTCCACGTGTGGCTCTCTGACGGTTCTATGAACCACTGTGAGTGTGAGGAATGTCAGAAGATGCGTCCTTCTGACTGGTATATGATGATCATGAACGAGCTGGATGAGGAGCTTGCCAGCCGGAATCTGGACACCCGTATCGTGTTCATTTCCTATCTGGATACGATGTTTGCCCCGGAGCATATCACCATCAAAAACACCAAGCGGTTCTCTCTGCTCCACGCACCTATTACCCGTAACTACACTTCCAGTATTCAGGAAGATTCTGTTCCTACACCTCCGGCACCTTACATCCGCAACGCCTGGAAGCGTCCGGAAGAGGAAACTGCCAGCCTGGGTCTTTTGCAGGCTTGGAAGAAGATGTTCCCCGGACCCTGCTTCTCTTATGAGTATCACTTCTGGCGCCATCAGTTCCTGGATCCCGGTGGACTGGCAATTGCCCGGCGGCTGTATGAGGATGTGCGCTCTTTGAAGTATCAGGGCTTGGACGGCTATGTGGAGGACGGCTCTCAGAGAAGCGGCTTCCCCAATGCCTTCCCGGTGTACATTTATGCAGAAACCCTGATGAATCGGGACTGCGACTTTGATGCCGTGGCAGATGACTACTTCAGCCATATTTACGGCAAGGATTATCTGCAGGCAAAGTCTATCCTGCAGCAGATCTCCAATGCCTTTGATTATGCCTATATGGAAGGCAAAAAGTCCAAGAATCCGGAAATTTCCGATTTCTATGATCCGGACCGGGCAGCACAGCTTGCCTCTGTGGAGGATATCTGTGCCCAGCTGCGGATCCTGGCACAGAAGCATATGAAGATGCCCACCCGTCCCCAGACGGTGTCCTGGCGGCTGCTGCTGCGCCACGCGGAGTACTGCGAAAAGTGGAGCAAGATCCTGTGGAACAAGGCTATGGGCTTTAACTTCAAGGCACAGGAGCTGGCAAAGGCTTTCTGCGCGGACTTCGGTAAGTACGAACTGGAGATCGAACGGTATTACGATCACAGCCTTGCCTGCCGTGTTCTGGAACACATTACCCGGAAGCCTCAGGGCATTATCCTGGATTAAACATAATACTATCGTAATTGTGTGTAGGGACACCCGTCCTCGGGTGTCCTTTTTTTCATAAATGGATAATGAATGATTGTGGTGTGCCCGTTGGGCACGGATCAGAATTGTAGAAGCGGATCCTATCATAAATGTGCGTAGGGGACGGGTTGCCCGTCCCCAATGACCTGGTATCAGCGGGAGGTGTTTTGCCTCCTGCAATACCGCTTTTGATTCTTGAACGAAAAAGAGGTGATTGGCTATGAAACGGGAATTTCGTCTGTCCACGGCGCTGGATATTGATGATGTATTGATGGAATGTATTCCCTATGCCATCCGGCTTGCCAATGAAAAGTATCATTTTGACCCGCCGCTGACCATTTACGAGGTGGATCACTGGGGCAAGCTGGGCACCCGGGCAGATGTGATCTTTGAATATTTTTCTGATCCGGAGTTCTTCCGCACCCAGCCGGTGATGAAGGGCGCAAAGAAAATGGTCCGGGAGCTTTGCAAACGGACGGAAGTGTTTGTTTCCACCTCTGTGTACCCGGAGTTTATGTCCATTCGTGCCCAGCGGATCATGGAAGAGTTCCCGGAGATCCCACCGGATCATATTTATATGGGCTCCCGGAAGGACCGGATCGATGTGGATATACTCCTGGATGACGGTATGCACAACGTATCCCGTTCCCAGGCGGCTTATCCTATTTTGCTGCGGCGACCCTGGAACCGGGATGCCACCGGTGTCCTGGCTGTAAATAATTACGACGAATTTCTCAAGCTGGTGGAGGTGATCTCCCAAAGCTATGCCCTGGGCAGTACCCCTTCCTTCCGGAAGGAGCCGGGAGTGCTGGTGCTGGTAGGACCTTCCGGCAGCGGCAAAAATCAGATCGCCCGGGCACTGCTGAAAAAGGATAAGTCCTTCCAAAAGCTGATCAGCTATACCACCGATGCCTCTGTTGGCTTGGAGGGTGGCGAGTGGTATCACTATATTACGGAGGCTGCCTTCCGGAAGCTTTGGGAGCAGGGGGAGCTCTTTGAATCCACCACCTACGGCGGACACAGCTACGGCAGCCGGAAGCAGGATGTGGCAGAGATCCTTGCCACAGGAAAAAATGTGCTGACGGTTATGGATATTTGCGGCGCTATGGCATTAAAGACCCATTTTCCCAATGTGGTCACGGTGTTTGTCCAGCGGGACAAGCGGGCGCTTTTGCTGGATCTGATGAACAAGCCTCTGCAGCCGGAGGAAAAAGTGAACCGCCTCCTGTCTTTGGAAGCGGAAATGGCAAATGCCCGGATCTGCGATTATACCGTGACGATGGAAGATCCCAAACAGGCAGCCAAAGAGATCGTGAAAAGCATATGATCCCAATTGAAGATTGCGGTCACGCACCAACCTTTACGGGTGTAGGGGACGGATTTCCCGTCCCGAAAAAAGGTTTTTGCGGGCAGCGGAACGCTGCCCCTACGGATTCTATTGGAAATGTGCGTAGGGGAGGCGTTTCGCCTCCCGCAATACCGGTTTTTTTAACGAAAAAAGCTACCGTTTCCTGATTTGAGAAACGGTAGCTTGTGTTTTACAGAGAAGCCAGAAGGGCATCGGCAGCGTCAGCCAGCTGCTCGGCAGTACCCTTGACGTAGGGGGTATTGTAGGATTCGTAGCCGCCCTGGTCGTGACCTTCGGCGGTGGGGAAATAGCCGTAAGCGCCGTTGGCGTTACACATCAGGCAGGTTGCCGGGAACTTGGAATTGCCACGGACCTGCTTACCCACTTCATTGAAGGGCTCGCCGGGGATGCCCACCAATGCCAGACCGCAGAAGGTGATACCGGAAACGGCGGTGGACTTATATTCCTCACCGGTCTTATCCAGGCGGATCAGCTGACGGGATTCTGACAGGATGTAGTTGGCGATCTTCTGCATAGGATGGATCTCCAGGTCCTTGCCCTCTTCGTGGAGACGGATGACACGCTCTGCCTCCGGGACACGGGCAGGATCCCGCTTGGTCTTCAGGTCCACTGCCTTCTGGCCGAAGCTCATACCGGCAACACCGGTGGAAGCGGTGCGGGCAAACATAGCAGCAGCCATTTCGCCCAGCTTATTGCCGTAGTCGGTAGCTTTTTTGTGGCTGGCAGGAACTTTGGGAAGGTCCTTGCCCCGGGGTCCAATGACCATCTGACCCTGGCAGCCGTCCAGGAAGATGCAGCGGGTATTTTCCCGCAGCTGCTCTACCTTGTTACGGAAAGCGCCGGGGTAGTCCGCGGAGTACCATTCGCCGCCGATATTATCCGGGTGTGCCTGGAAGTTCACCAGAGCGATCTCCTCACCCTCTTCCCGCAGGATCCGGACAACACGCATGGTATCGTCAGTTTCGCAGGCGGTGCCAACGATCTTTTCCAGATAAGCACCGGCGGGGTTGGTCATAACGGTGCCGTCATCCAGCCGATAGCGGCGGACGAATGCCATACCTTCGGCACGCTCCTCCACCCACTGCACATCGGTAACGGGCTTGCGGTCATTCAGAGCAATGGTAGCAGCGTCGCACAGGCGGCGGAACAGCCAGTTATCGTACATTTCGTCGGTGCCCACGGAGGGGGTGGTATGGCTGTGGGTGCAGGCGACGATGACGCTGTCGGCAGGCAGACCCAGCTTTTCAGCTACCTCCACCGGCCACTTGGAACCCCAGACACCGTAAAGACCCAGGTTATCCAGCACCAGCAGGACGGCGGAGTTTTCCCCGTCACCGAATGCCACAGCATTGACATACAGAGGATCCAGCACGCCCTGACCGTGCCGTGCCTGCCAGCCGCCGCCGATGTATACACCCAAGGGGGGCGTGATGTCCAGCCGGGCAAAGCCGGCAGTATATTTGGTCATATCCATATTCAGTTACCTCCAAGTTATTTTTCCTTATCATACTATTTATTATCGATATTGTCAACTTGACTATTTAACGATATTGGCATCTTGACAGAGAAAAAGGGATGTGCTATGATGACCGGGACAACTGAATACCGATTCCGTGGTAAGCACAGCGTCCGGCTGTGTTTTACTGAACAAGATAATCGGGTGAAATTCCCGAACGGTACCGCCGCTGTAAGCAGGTGGTACGCACCGCAGGCGAAAGCCGGTCACTGGAAGCAATTCCGGGAAGGCAGGTGCGTACCCGGGGAAGCTGCAACCTCTTTCCCAAGCCTGTAAGTCAGAAGACCTACGGAAACGGCTATCTCCGCCTCCTGCGTGTTATGGGAGGTGCGTTTGTCGCAGAAAAACGGCTGCGGCACCCATACTCTGGGTGCCACAGAATTTTATTTTTGGAGGAAAAAAGAATGAAACGCGTATTGACCCTGCTTTTGACCCTTGTAATGCTGCTGTCCCTGGCTGCCTGCGGTACAGCTCCGGCAGAAACCCCCAAGACCACCACCGCTGCTCCGGCAGAGACTACTGAAGCTCCGGCAGAAACTACCGAAGCACCGGCAGAGACTACCGAAGCTGCTGTAATGAAATTTAAGGTGGTTGTAGTCCACCAGGACGGCACGGAAAAGACTTTTGAATATGAAACCAAAGAAAAATATCTGGGAGAAGTCCTTTATGCAGAGGGACTGATCAAAGGTCTTGACGGTCCTTACGGCTTGGAGATCACCACAGTAGACGGTGTGGAAGCCATTTATGACAAGGACAAGGCTTACTGGGCACTGTACGAAGGGGAGGAATATGCCCTCCAGGGCATCGATGAAACCCCTGTAAAGGATGGTGGATTGTACAAGCTGGTGTATACCGGTGCGTAAATCTGTTTTGACATTGCGGCAGATCGCTCTGTTTGGTATGCTGGGGGCATTGACCTTCGGTGCCAAGGTTGTCATGAGCAGTCTGCCCAATATTGAGCCGGTATCGCTGATGGTAATGCTTTTTGCGGTGGTGTTCGGCTGGAAATCGCTGTACCCCATCTATCTGTATGTGCTGATGGAGGTGCTTCTGTACGGCATCAATCTGTGGAATGTCAATTATCTGTACATCTGGCTGATTCTGGCAGCTGCCGCCTATGGAATGCGAAAGCTGCAAAATCCCCTTTGGTGGGCGCTGCTGTCCGGCACCTTCGGTATGGCATTCGGACTTTTGTGCAGCCCGGTGTATATGGCAATTGGCGGCTTCCGGTACGGCATTCGCTGGTGGCTTGCCGGTATCGCTTTTGATGTTCCCCACGCCATTGGCAATTTCTGTATTGCGTTGGTGCTGTTTGTTCCCTTGCGGAAGCTGTTGGAAAAACTGTACCGGAAGATTACCTGACGAATAGCGGACACCCGTCCTGATATGCACCCCAAAAGTGTCTAACTTTTGGGGTGCATATCATCCCCGGGTGTCCGTTTTTTTTATAAATGAATGATGAATATTGAATAATTGTGGTGTGCCCGTTGGGCACGGATCAAAATAGCGGAATGACACACAGGTCATTCCCTACGAGGGTTACGATAAACATTTGAAGGGGACAATGCCCACATTGTCCCGTAAGCCAAGGCAACGGGCGGATGAGGGCATCCGCCCCTACGGTCACGCTAACGGGTGTAGGGGACGGGTTTCCCGTCCCGAATGACCGGGTTTTGCGGGAGGCGGAACGCCTCCCCTACGAAGGTTACGATAAACATTTGTAGGGGACAATGCCCACATTGTCCCGCAAACCGGGGTAACGGGCGGATGTGGGCATCCGCCCCTACATTCGTATATGTTGGTGCGTGACCGTAGGGACACCCGTCCCGGGTGTCCGTTATTTCAATCGTCCCGTCAGGGACACCGTTTTTATTCTTTTTTCTTTATTATTTCTTCTTTAT
>JAZQHW010000165.1:0-6605 GCA_045540795.1 Faecousia sp.
AAGAATCCGTCTGATTCTATGCCGCACAAAAGGCCTCTTGCCTGCTCGCTGACTACGGCAAAATATGCCCAGTTGCCAGGGGTCGGTTTCTCTTCTGAAACAATGTTGGTATAGGTAGTGGGAATATCCAGTGCGGCAAGCCTTTCCTTCCAGTTCTTCAGCTGCTCGCTATCGATTACATTTGTCTTTTCAAGCTCCATAAGTGCATGACAGACCTCAGAGACAGCAAAGTTATTTCCTCCTTTGGATTTGTTTATTGGATGGGCAAAACCGTATAAACAAAGCTCAATGATCTCAACAAAAAAGCTTTTCAGCTCAGACCGTCTGCCGTGGGCCATCAGAATACCGATGTTGGCGCCAAGCCTCGGAAAACCGTGCTCAGTAAGACCATTGCGCTTTACCTTGTCGATATATTCCCGGATCCGATCTTCGCTGTACGCCGATAAGGCTTTCTCCATGATATCAAGATATTTCGTCTTCATACTTTTCTCCTAATATATGTTTTTGTTCTCTCGATACTCTCGCCACACATTTTCAAAAAAGTCATTCTCTTGAGGAATGGGACGAACCGGTCTGACAGTGACTTCAAAGCCATTGTCGGTCCGCTTGACCTCCTGCACCTTTTCAGGGTCGGTATTAGGCTGTGACATAGCAGTAAGCACTGCGCCCTGGGTCAACAGCACGTCCCTTACGTCCGGATCGGTGGCTCCCTTCAGCTCGGCAAGTGTGATGGTAAGGATCTCCTTGATTTTTTCAGGATCGCGGACTGCGGCGGCATGGTCACTCATACGTCGCTGTGCCTTTTTGATGTGGGTCCGGGCATCACGCTCAAGCTTGATCTTCACCCGGGAAGCAATTTCATAAAACGCATCTTCGCCAATAAGTAAACCGGGATGAGAGGCAATATACTGCGCTGCCCTTAAAGAACCCACCTGTCCCGCATTCAGCGCAGAGCCACCGGGACGGGCAATGCCGTGAGTCCCGGCGCACTCCCCAGCGGCGAATAGACCGTTTATCGAAGTCTGCCACCACAGATCCACGGCAATACCGCCGTTATTATGCTGAGCGCATAAAGCGATTTCCAGGTATTCGTGATGCAGATCCACACCCCTGCTTTTATAAAGTTCAATTGCGGGGGCGTTCATTTTCTCAAGGCGGTCGATGGGCGTGCCGAAGGTCGCTCCGGCACAGTTCAGATAGGTATATGCTTCGTCAGACAGTCTGGAAAAATCAATGTCGAACGGATTTTGGGTAAAATCCAGAAAAACCCTGCGATCCTTTTCCACACGCTCACGGTAGACCAGCATATCGATAAGCGACGAGCCTTGTCCTGCTTTTTTAGGATCAAAGGGCCATTGATAGCCTTTTAAGAACACAAGGGACAGCCCATGGTATTTATCGGCAAAATGATCCCACAGAAAATCGTGTTCGTTGCCGCCCTTGTCTATAGATACAAAGCGGGGCAGCACCTGCATATAAGTGCCCGATACGTTCCAACGAGGCGAAATGGATGCCAGTCCATATTGCCATAGGGCAAGATTCTGCATTTTGGCACCCGCGTCTATCGCAAGACCCGTTGCGCCGTGATGGCATTCGGGATATACGCTGTCGGCATAAATCCCTGCAGGACCACCCGTTGCCATTATTATATCACGGCAGCGGAAAGCCACAAGCGCTTTCTCGTTTTGGCAAAGAAGTCCGCAAATACGATCGTTGGCTTTCAGTAATTTTACCGCCTTGTGACCGTCAAATACTTTTATGCTGAGGCTATCCGCTTTTCTTTGCAATGTCTCGGTCATATATTTTGAAGTTAAGGGTCCGGCAGAGGTTGCTCTCTCATACAGGTCGTGGTCGGTTTTATAGCCAACATATTCCCCATAGCGATTGCTAGGAAACGGTACGCCCAATTCACACAGCTGCATAAAGCAACGTGCTGACAACGCCGCTTCACACAACGCATTATCCCCATCAACACTGCCACCGTCAAACAGATTTTGCGCCATATTATAGACGCTGTCCGGACTGTTGCCGGAAAGTCCCAGCTTATAATAGGTCTGTTTATCGCTTCCTGTGTTTCTTGATGTACCGCAATTGATACCCTCTGTAACGATCGCCACATTCACGCCAAGCTCTTTTAATCGACAGGCGGCATTGTAGCCTGCCGCTCCTGTACCGATGACGATACAATCATAAGTATGGATCTTCATTATAATCTCCTAATATGGAACCCACCGTCCACATCAATGGCTTGACCGGTGACATAAGGAAGCGAACCGTCACACAATGTCCATACGGCATTTGCCACATCCTCAGGCGTTCCCCAACGCTTGATCGGCAGTAATCCGCCATCGATGAGCGCATCATATTTCCCTTTTACCTTTTCTGTCATATCGGTGGCAATGATACCGGGGCGCACCTCATTGACCATAATACCATATTCCGCAAGGCGGTCGGCAAAGGGCTTGGTTACCATAGCAATGCCCGCTTTAGAAATGCAGTATTCTCCCCGGTTTACCGAGCTTGTGTACTCCGACATAGAGGAAATATTGCAAATGTATCCGCTGCCCTGCTGCTTCATTTTATTGGCAGCAAGCTGTGTTAAGAAGAATGTGCCCTTTAGGTTAATGTCCATGACATGATCGTAGCTTTCCTCGGTCATTTCCAGCAGGTCTGCACGAACCTTGGGGGCGACACCTGCCACATTTACAAGTACATCGATCCCTCCTGCCTCTGCCACCAGATTCTCTCGGTGGGCAGCAACAGAGATATCGCCGGGTATGTAATGAAAGTTCTCGTGGATAATAGGAGGCTCTTCCCGCCGGCTCATACCATAAACTGTATAGCCCTCTGTCAGAAACCTTTTCGCCACAGCAAGACCGATGCCGGAAGCGGCACCTGTTACGATCACAGTTTTCATTTTTTCACACTCCCACACTGTTTTTGATAGATCGGTCCGTAAAGTTCTCTGTCCCGGATTACACAGCCGGGGGTGCCGCCGGGTGTTCTCATAATTTCTGTACACTTGGAGCAGCAGATGCAGATTTTATTCTTATCCATTGTGCCGTTTTTCAGAATATCCTTTGCAAAATCGGGATAGGCAAAGATCGTTCTGCCGAAGCCGGCAATGTCAAAGCTCTCCTCTTGGATGTATGCAGACACCACATGGGGTGCTGCCACGCCCAGATAGGAAACTGCCGAGCAGATGAGCGCCATTTCCGGCACGGCTTTTTTCAGCTTTGCGGTGCCGTCCAGCACCCGCTTTACACCTTCCAGGGGATGCTCCTCAATCTCATATGCGCCCTTGGCGAAGGGACGGTTTACATGGGGATTGAAATAGGGATTGCCCATTGTGATATTTAAGAGTCTTACGCCGGCGCTATACAGCTCCCTAATCAGCCATTCCGGCTCAGTGGAATCAAAGTCCAGGCTTCCATCTGTTTTTACGCCGAAGCCATAGGGGTAGGCAAATCCGTCGTACACATTCAGTCTGGAAGATACGATAAAGCTTTCTGAACAGCTTTCCATCGCGCCCTGAACACTTTCTCTTAAAAGTCGCGTTCTGTTCTCCAAAGAACCGCCGTATCTGCCGCTACGCCCATAAGCGGAAAGCAGTTCAGAATTGAGATACCGGTGGCAGCACTTGATGTCCACACCGTCAAAGCCAGCCTTTTCTGCCAGCACTGCACCTTGCACCAGTGCTTCTCCTACCCGGTCAAGATAGTCGTCGGTAACAATACGCTCCGAAGCAATGGGACTATCTTTTTCAAAAATGGGATTATTATAGGCAATCAGTGGGGCAGGTGTGCCATTGGGTTTGGAATATCTGCCGGAATGTGTCGCCTGCATGATCACCACCGGCTCATAGCCATTTTCCTGCAGAGCAGTTTCCTTGATAGTCTCCACCTGCCGCTTGAAATTATCCAGATTGTTTTCTGTTATGTACAATTGCCGCGGATTGGCTCTGCCCTCCTCCATAACAGCGGTGGCCTCAAACCAAATCAGTCCGGCACCGCCTCTGGCAAATCGTTCGTACCGGCGCTTTGTGAGCGCATCGGGACTACCGTCAGGTGTTCCGTCACAGCCCTCCATAGCCTGACAGGCAAGGCGGTTGTGCAGCGACATCCCACCGATAACAAGAGGTGTCCCCAGTACGACCGTATCCTTGGTAAAGGGTAACTGCGTGCCCAACTGTGTATTTTGTGTCTGAAATTCTTGAGTTGTCGTATATACCTTACGTGTCATAGTGATCCCTCCTGTTTTTATTATAGAGCAGCTACCGGCAGTACGCTATATCATTTCTGCTTAAAAATATGTAAATCTTGCAAAACCCGGTAATTCTGCTATAATAGACTCACAGGGGGTGACGGAATGCAAAATTTCGTACAAACAGTTTATTACTCAGCGGAGTCATTCTTGGAGAAGCCTCATTTTCACGATTGTCATCAGATCATTCTGATTTTAAAGGGGCAGGTGCAGGTTTGTGTAAATGAAGCAAGCTACACTGCAGGCAGGGGCGATATCATCCTCTTCAGCCGTTATGAAAACCACTCCATCGTTGTTCTTTCAGAAGAATATGAACGGTATGTGCTGCATATCGACCCAGCCATCGTCAATAGGGAAAGTCCGGTTTATTCCCTTCTGTCGGACCGCCCCATCGGTTTTTGCAATATAATCAGCGTTTTACCGCATCTTGATGATATTGTGAGCATTTTCAAGCGGCTGTTGCGTGAGCGGAACGCTGGCAATAAGCTGGCAAACGAAATGCAGCAGCTTACAGTGAAGCAGTTGCTGATTTTGATCTACAGATGTATGCCAGCCGACTTTGAGAGCAGATACGATGATATTGTTATCGGTGTTAAGCGTCAATTTGAAAATCACTATAACCAGCCGTATACATTGGAGGCGCTTTCCAAACAGTATAACATCAGCCCTTCTACCCTGTCCCACCGGTTTTGCGCGGCAACGGGTATATCGGTTATGGAGTATTTGCTGTCCTGCCGTATGGCATCGGCAAAACGGATGCTGGCAGACACCAAAATGAGCATCGGCGAGATCGTGGAGCAATGCGGTTTTTCCGATAACAGCAATTTCAGCCGCACATTCAAACGCTTAAACGGAATATCTCCCACCGACTTTCGCAAAAAATATAAAGCAGAATGACCTGAGCAAAACACACCGCAATTTGCGTGTTTTATCGCAAATTGCGGTGTGTTTTCAACTTCTATACTTAACAGCCACACAGGGTCATTCCCACTCGCTCCCGAAAACTGTAACTTAAACAATTTTGTATGGGTATTTTTACTCATATTATCGGGAGTGTTCAGATTATCCGTAAAAAACGGACTATCAAGATTTTTGTTGTCACTGTGTTGTCAAGGTGACAAGGGTATTATAAACCACTACATTATTAATCTCAAAAAATTAATATATTATGCTTAGGTGGAAATATCAGTTTTAGAAATTTTATTTTCGTCACCGATAGTGATGCTTTTATCAATATAAATAATATTGATAATCTGATCGCAAACGCTCTGCAACTCTTGTTCAGATTTAGAATTACAATCAATATCTAAATCGTCTAGATTCCCAAATTCTTTTTCTAATAGCACCAATATCTCTAGTACTCTATTTTCCACAGATGCAATAACTTCGACGGGAGCCGAATTGTTAATATTAACTCGAGCTGAAGTAATCGAGGAAATATTAGTACCTTTTGTCAAGTAAACATAAAATTCCGGCGGAATTATTTTTCCTAATTCTTGCCCTTCCATTCCTTTTATAGCGGCAATTGCTTCACAAAACACTACTTCCTCAATTGCATCTCTAATATTGTCAGGCAGATTTGCCGTAGTTAATGGCGTATTTGTGTATTTTGTCAATCTCACGGAATTTCCAATGATAAAATTCGCATTTAAATGTCCCCTGAATTTTCTGTAGGGTGGAATTTTATTAATATCTTTATATCCGTTAAGTTCACAGTTAACCCAATCATTGATTTCCGGCTTATCAAGATTTAACAAAAGGATTTTTAATCTTTTTAACGCAGTTGCGGTGTCAATACTGCTATTTGCTAATTCTTTTATAATACTACTTTTTGCCATATCTTTTATGCTCCAAACAACTTATTAATAAATCCAACGATTTGATCCCAGAATGCTAATTCTAAGATTACACCTGCAATAACAGCAACAATTATTCCAATAATAACGGGGTGTGTTTCTGCCCAGCTTTTTTTATCCTTTTTATTCGAAATCGTGCTGTTTTCAGCTATGACACTATTTTTGATTTTGTTTTTATCTCCAATATGTATCGACATTTTAATCACCTCGTCATCCATAAGTTGCTACAATATAATTATAATCCTTTTTGTCCTTAAATTCAATGATTTCAAAACAATATATTACTTAATTCATCAAAACCCCTTTTATTTTTTGATTGTTTGTGGTAAAATATTGGGGCGACACAGTTTAATATGGCTCAAAGCAGGCATACTTTTGGTAAAAACGTATGCCTTGATGTCATATCCTGCTTTGGAGTGAACTGTGTCGCAACAGAAGTCAAGCTGCGTTTTTCGGTGCGTAGCTCCGGCTACGCACTTTTTTATT
>JAZQHW010000166.1:0-3525 GCA_045540795.1 Faecousia sp.
CCGGAAGAAGGCTGCCAAAGCGGAGGAATCATCCTCCGGGTCAGTCAGTACCCGTACTGCGGTGTACATACCGGCTTGGGCAGCACCGATGGTGAAAACAGGGATGCAACACAGTAAGAATGCAAAACTCAAAAAGATCAAATCGCCTAAAAACGTAAGGATCTGCATAGGCTTGGATTCATAAGAAAAGAAATTCATAAGTACCTCCTTATCAGACAAGTAATAGTTTATGTCAAAAAGGATAAAAAAGCAAGAATAATCTGTAAACTTTTGCTTTTTTAGGTGCAAAAAACGAAAAGATATGGTATGATATCATCGTTATCTGAAAATATCTGCTTGCAGGTATTTTTTGAAGAAAGAGAGGAATCCGGTTTTGAACGAGAAGGAAACAATATTAGACAAATTGACGAAAATAATTAATATTATCGGTACGGTAATATTAATGAATCTTTTGTTCTTGGTCAGCTGCCTGCCCATCGTAACCATTGGACAGGCTTGGTGCGGACTGCTTACCGGTGTCCGTTACACCATTCGGGGTGACAGCTGGTTCCACGGTTTTAAATACGGCTTTAAAACACGCTTTTGGCGGGGAACCATTGCCTGGTGTCTGATGCTGATCCCTAATTTCTTCTTTTTGCGGGAGGTGCATTACGGTGTTGCGCAAGGCTATGTGGTACAGCTGACCTCTGCCTGCCTGATGCTGGCAATGAGTCTTATGCTCACGACTTCTTTGCTGACACTGAATGTATATATCCCCACGAAGATTGAACTTTGGATCCGGAATGCGGTGAATATGGTGTTCAAAGCCCCATTGATGCTGCTGGCTGCAGCCGCTTTAGCTTGGTTGCCGGTATTGCTGGCGCTGCTGCGGTTTGATATTTTCTATCTGACGTTGATCATCTACATTGCAGCGTATTTCACACTGGCGGGCTTTGCATCCACTATGGCACTGAAGGAAACGCTGATGTTCTATCTGCTGGAAGCCAGAGCCAACAAAACACTGCTGGCAGAAGAGGGAAAAGCACCTGAGGCACGGGCAAAAAAAGATAGGTAAGAAGAGGAATCATTCTACGAAAAGAGCGTGAAGCAATGATCGAAAAAATCAAAAACGGTAATTTCTACAAGGACCTGATAAAGCTGCGGGATGAGATGAAGCCCATGAGCTGGGGAAAGCGAATCGACCATCTGTGGACCTATTACAAGGAATACCTGTGGTTTGTGGCATTGGCGCTGGTGGTGATCATCGTGTTTGTTACCGGAGCGATCAACGCATCCAAGGAGCCGGTGGCAATGGGTATGCTGGTGAATGCGCCTATTGAGCAGGCAGGCTATGACTACTTAACGGTGGATTATAAAGAACACCTCGGTGTAGAAGGGAAAAAACAGACGGTGGAACTGGATTATACCAATTTCAGCTCCCTGGAGGATCCTACCAGCACAGAGGATAACTACACGGCATCTATGATCCTCCTTGCCCGTGTTACCAGTGGCGATTTGGACTACATCATTTTGGATAAGTTCGCTATGGAGTATTATATCACCCAGGATGTTTACCTGGATTTGCGGGAATTCTTCACACCGGAGGAATTGGAGGAATTAGGTCCCCGGGTGATCTATGCCCGGCAGGAGGACGAAACAGAAAGCTGGGCGGTGGCAGTGGATATCAGCGATCTGCCATTTGTGCAGGAAAACATCGGCACGGAAAAACAGATCTATTTTGCTCTGTCCGGCAGCACCAAAAAGCTGGACATTTGCCGGGATATGTGGAATTATCTCCATGCCTGGAAGCCGAAAACGGAATCATAAAAAACAATGTGGCGCTACCTTATAGGCAGCGCCACATTGCTATTTTACGGCTCTAATTGGGATGTGATACAGATGGATTCTCCTGTGATAGGGTGAGTGAAATGAAGATACTTAGCGCATAACTGCTGGGTGCTTAGTCCCAAGGACTGAGAAAAGGCGGTGCTTTCTGCAGTTGCGTATTGAGGATCCCCTAAAATGGGGCAGCCTATATAAGCACAGTGGACCCGGAGCTGGTGAGTCCTGCCGGTTACCGGCTGCAATGCCAGCAAACTCACAGAACCTTCCCGGGAAAGCACTTGATAGCGGGTGAGAGATGGTTTTCCCTCCGGTCCTACAAACCGCAAAAGACTGGGCAGCGGTCTCCGGTCGATGGGAGCATCTATGGTTCCTTCTTCCAGGGGCGGTGCACCGTAAACCCGGGCGTAGTATGTTTTTTTCAGATCCCCTTTTCCTGTAAACTGTGCGTGGATATGGGCATTTTTCGCCAGCAAAACAACACCGAAGGTGTCCCGGTCCAGTCGGGTTATGGGATGAAAAGCACAAGGCTGGCTTGTTTGCTGATAATATGCCAGTACCCGATTGGCAAGGGTGCCGGTCAAGGTGGCACGGGATGGGTGGATCAGCATACCGGCAGGCTTATCGACAGCTAGAAGATGCTCATCTTCAAAAAGAACGGAAAGCGGACCCGGTTCCGGAGGATATTCCGGCTCCGGTTCGTCCAGGATCACGGTGATGGTATCTCCTGCAGTTACCGGGTAATCTGTGTGCTGCGGTTTGCCGCTGACCAACAGCCGTTCCTGCCATTTCAGCCGGTTGATCAGACCGGAGGACATTGCCAGTTCTTTTTGCAGAAAAGAAGACAGGCGACCGGACCGTTTTGCTGTGTGTTTTAGTTCCATAACATTTCACCTAGAGAAAAAGACCTCGCATAAGCGAGGTCTTTTTGATAATTACTTCAGGGCAGCCTTAACCTGCTCAACCAGAGCAGCGAAAGCAGCGGAATCCTGGATAGCCATCTCGGACAGGCTCTTGCGGTTCAGCTCGATGCCAGCCTTCTTCACACCGTTCATAAAGGTGGAGTAGTTCAGACCGAAGGGCTTCACAGCAGCAGACAGACGGGTGATCCACAGTCTGCGATAGTCACGCTTCTTCAGCTTTCTGCCGACGAAAGCGTAGTTGCCGGACTTCATAACGGCCTGCTTGGCCATCTTAAAGTGCTTGGACTTAGAACCCCAGTAGCCCTTAGCCAGCTTCAGGGTAGCATTTCTTCTCTTGCGCGTCATCATCGCGCCCTTAACTCTTGCCATTTTTCAACATCCTCCTTCTCTTACTTGTAGGGAATCATCTTCTTGACAGCCGCAACGTTGGTAACATCGGCGTAAGCAGTGGTACGCAGACGACGGGTACGCTTGGTGTCTTTCTTGGTGAGGATGTGGCTCTTGTAAGCGCGGGCTCTCTTAACCTTACCGGACTTGGTCAGGTTGAATCTCTTCTTTGCACCGCTATGGGTTTTCAGCTTGGGCATAGTTGGATCTCCTTCCGTATCTTTGGTAATATTTGTTACTTACTATTCTTGGGGGCCAGGAACATACCCATGAACCGGCCTTCCAGCTTGGGATTCTTCTCCATGTTGGCGATCTCAGCGCATGCATCAGCAAAGTCCATCAGCAACTTCTCACCCAGGTTGGTGTGGGCCATCTCACGACCGCGGAAGCGAAC
>JAZQHW010000167.1:0-9539 GCA_045540795.1 Faecousia sp.
CTGACGGCATCTTCTCCCGAGGGCGCCCGGGACTATCTGGTGCCTGCCAGAAACCACCCCGGTAAATTCTATGCGCTGCCCCAGGCACCGCAGCAATTTAAGGAGCTTTTGATGACCTCCGGCTTTGTCCGCTATTTCCAGATCGCACCCTGCTTCCGGGACGAGGATGCCCGGGCAGACCGTACTCCCGGTGAGTTCTATCAGCTGGATATGGAAATGGCGTTTGCTTCTCAGGATGATGTTCTGTCTACCCTGGAGGATGTGTTGCAGCCCATTTTCTGCAAGTACGGCAAGTATGAAAGAGTATCTCAGGCTCCCTTCCGCCGCATTCCTTTCAATGAGGCAATGGAGCGCTACGGTTCCGATAAGCCGGACCTGCGTATCGATCTGGAGCTTCAGGATATTACCGAAGCTGTGGCAGGTTGTGAATTCGGTCCTTTCCAAAATGCGGTTGTTAAGGCAGTGGCAGTGGATAACTTCGACCAGGGTCGTAAGTGGATCGACAAGCTGCTGACAGATGTGGAAGTACAGACCGGCAATAAGTGCTGCTGGTTTAAGGTGGATGAAAACGGTGAGCTCACCGGCGGCATCTCCAAGTTCCTGACAGATTATAAGGATGCCCTTACTCAGAAGCTGGCGCTGAAGCCTGGCAGCTTCGTGTGTATGGCAGCAGGTAAGAAGCTGGCAGCCCAAAAGACTGCCGGTGTGATCCGTACAATGATGGGCAGACGTCTGCCTGGTCACTTTGATGAAGAGCAGTACGCAATGTGCTGGATCGTGGACTTTCCTATGTACGAGATGGGCGAAGAGTCCGGCGAACTGGAATTCTGCCACAATCCCTTCTCTATGCCCCAGGGCGGTATGCAGACCTTGCTGGATGCAGAGGGCGATACCGAGAAGCTGCTGGCGATCAATGCCAATCAGTATGACCTGGTGGTCAACGGCTATGAAAGTGCATCCGGCGCTGTCCGGAACCACGACCCGGAGATCATGGTCAAGGCATTCCAGATGGTTGGCTTGGGAGAAGAGGATGTGAAGGCAAAGTTCCCGGCTATGTACAATGCCTTTACCTACGGCGCACCTCCCCACGCAGGCGCGGCACCCGGCATTGACCGGATCGTGATGCTGCTGTGCGGCGAGGAGAGCATCCGGGAGGTCATCACCTTCCCTATGAACAAGACTGCCCAGGATCTGATGATGGATGCACCCACCACAGTTTCTCAGAAGCAGCTGGATGATGTGCACATCCTTATTAACGAGGCACACTTATAATGATATGCAAAACCGGGACTGGTGAGTACTTGCCGGTCCCGTTAGCTTTAGGAGGCGTTATTATGAAAGCGATCCCTTCTGTTTGGTCAGGATATTTTAACGAGCTGTCGGCAGAGCAGGCAATTACGCTGCTGGCAAAAGCCGGATTCACCCGGACGGAGCTGTGGTCGGGATTTTTGGAGCAGATGCTGATGCAGGATGATCCGGAGAAGGCTGGCAGAGAGCTGGGTAAATTTGCCGCAGACCAAGGTGTACGGATCACCCAGGGTCATATGCGGTATAAGCACGGCTTGTTTAGCAAGGAAGCTACAGAGTATCTGAAGCAGGATATGTCAGTGTTTGCTGCTATGGGGATCACCCAGGCGGTGCTTCACGTCAATGGCGGCTTAAAAGCGGAAAAACAGGAACGCCACGATATCTGGGTGAAGAACATTGCCGCGGCAAGTGAATTTGCAGAGGGTACGGGAATCACCGTTTGTCTGGAAAACCTGAATTCGGTACCGGAGGTGCGCACGGCAGAGGGCTTGCTGGGATACATTGAAAAGGCCGGCGGAAAGAATCTGGGTATCTGTTTGGATACGGGACACCTGCACCTGAGCAATCAGCAGGGACATATCTGCCAAAGCCAGGGAGAGTTTATCCGCAAGGCAGGGAAATATCTCCAGGCGATGCACATAGCGGACAACAGCGGCTTCGGAGATACCCACCATATGCCTTACAGCTCCCGAAAGGGTGTGGACTGGGAGGATGTGATCAGTGCGCTGAAGGAAGTCGGTTATGAAGGACTGTTCAATGCGGAGATCCACGGAGAAAGATCCGCACCGCTGCCTGTAAAAATTAAAAAACTGGAATTTATCCACTGGATGCTTGGTTATATGCTCAGCGACCAATTCTAAGAATAATAAAATGCGACAGGAAAGGTTTTAGTTCCTGTCGCATTTTTATTTAACTGTTTCTTACTTGCATAAACAAGGATTCCACATACCGGGAGATATCCTCCGGCAGGAAGGCATAGCTGCTTCCGTTTTCCAGCACTGATGCTTCGGGGTAGACAACAGGGCTTTGTGCCAGCTCTTCGTCCATAAATTCCCGGGCTGCGGAGATGGGAGAGCCGTACCAGATATAATCCATATTGGCACCGGAGATCTCCGGGCGGCACATAAAGTTGATAAACAGCTCTGCCGCGTCTTTTTCCTGACTGCAGGTGGGAATGCACATTGCGTCAATGAAGAAGTTGAAGCCTTGCTCCACCGGCAGGTAGAAGGCAAGATCTTCGTTGTTCTGCATCATTGCCATACAGTCGCCGGCATAATAAGGCGCGATCCACGCAACCTCATTTTCCATCAGATCATATACCTGATCCATTACATATTGCTGCAGCAGCGGCTTCTGCTCCTTCAGCTTTTCTGTACAGGCTTCCAGCTGGGCTGTGTCGGTGGTATTGACACTGTAGCCCAACAGATACTGGGCAATACCGAAAGCATCTCTGGAATTGTCAAACATCAAGATCTTGTCAGCATACTTTTTGTTCCAAAGCAGCTCCCAACCGGTGACATCCGCTTCATCTACATACTTGGTGTTGTAAAGAATACCAACCGTGCCCCAGGTGTAAGGAACAGAGTATTGATTCTCCGGGTCAAAATCCCGGTTTTTGAAGCTTTCATCAATATACTGATAGTTGGGAATATTCTCAAAATCCAAAGGCTCCAGCATTCCCTCAGCAGCCAACCGGGCAATCATATAGTCAGAAGGAATGATCACGTCGATGGTCACACCGCCGGTGGAGAGCTTGGTGTAAAGTTCCTCGTTGGAAGCGTAGGTAATATAGTTTACATGGATATCGGGATATTCCTCTTCAAAGGCGGCGATGATATCCAATGTATCATCCGAACCGTCGGCAATATTCTGTCCCCAGTTGTACACATTCAAAGTGATGGTGCTGTTTTGACTGTGGAAGATCAGCGCACCGGTACCAAAGACCAGCACCGCCGCCATAGCAAAGGCACCGATCCGTTTTGCCATCCGCATACCTTTACTGTCAGAAACAGCTCTGCGTCGGCTCTTTGTCTGCTCGCTGCGCAGCTGCAGAAGATTCATCGTTACCATCAGCACCAGAATCAGCAGAAACAGAAGGGTGAACATTGCGTAGATCTTAGGCTGGATAGGCTTTTTTGTTTCAGAATAGATCTTCACCGGGAGGGTCATAAAGTCCGAGCCGGTGACGAAATAGCTGATAACGAAATCGTCCAGACTCATAGTGGATGCCATAATGGCACCTGCCACCATACCGGGCATAATTTCGTGAAGGGTGACTTTGAAAAATGCCTGCAGCGGTGTGCAGCCCAGATCCATTGCCGCATCCTGCAGGGCAGGATTCATTTGCTGGAGCTTGGGCATTACGTTCAAAATTACGTAGGGCAGGTTAAAGGTCACGTGGGCAATGAGCAATGTCCAAAAGGTCAGGCTTTCCTTTTGTCCCAAAAGCTTGGAGCCGATAAAGACGAAAAGCAGGGACAGGGAAACACCGGTGACGATATCCGGGTTGGTCATAGGGATGTTGGTCAGGCTCATAGCCACTTTTCGCAGCCGGGGATTCAGTCCGTGGATACCCACCGCTGCCAACGTGCCGAACACGGTGGAAATGCCGCTGGCAAGGACAGAGATCAAAATGGAATTGCCTAACAGCTTTAGTAGATCGTCATCCTGGAACAGGCGGACATATTGCTGGAAGGTAAAACCGTCAAATTCCGTAATATCCTTGCCGGTATTAAAGGATGCCACAATGAGCACTGCCATAGGGATATACAGGAAAATAAAGATGAGGACGGTGAAAATACGGTTTGTTCGTTTCATACGATGACACCGCCTTCCTCATCAGAGCCGAAGCGGTTCATAATGCTTGTGCAGACAAACACCAGGATCATCAGCACAAGGCTTAAAGCCGCACCTAAATTGGCATTGTTACCCTGCTTAAACAGCCGTTCAATAACGTCACCGATGAGTACCGTATCTGTACCGCCCAGCTTTTGGGAGATATAGAAAGTGGAAACGGCAGGGACAAATACCATAGTCATTCCGGACAGAATGCCGGGAACGCTCAAAGGCAGAACTACCCGGGCGAAAACCTGAATGCCGTTGCAGCCCAGATCCTCAGCAGCCTCGATCAGCCGATTGTCGATCTTTACGATGATCGCATAAAGGGGCAGGATCATATAAGGCAGGTAGTTATATACCATACCCAGGATCACCGCACCGGGAGTGCGGATCAGCTGCAGTCGGGGCAGACCTAAGGCAGCAAGGAGGTTGTTGATAATGCCGGTGTCCTGTAAAAGACCTACCCAAGCCAGGGTGCGGAGCAGGAAGCTCATACACATAGGCAGCATAACCAGCATATACAAAAACTTTTGTACCACCGGTGTTCTGTGGGCAATATAGTAGGCAACCGGATAACCCAGCAGCAGACAGATGAAGGCGGAGATCAGGCTGTACCAGACAGACTGCCCCAAAACCGGAAGATACGTGCCCAGCTGATAGATGTTCTGAAAGGTAAAGACACCGGTGTTGGGGTCGGTCAGCGCATAATAGGTGACAACACCCAGAGGGATCAGTGTGAATACCACCATCCACAAAAGGTAAGGGGTACTCAGCAGGAGAGAATTATTCTTCTTCATCGCCGGCATCCTCCGTCAGCTCGTCATACTCGGCAGAGTAGGAGCTGTAGTCACCAAACATACCGGAATACTCACTCTTGTGCATAACATGGATATCTTCCGGGTTCAGCCGAATGCCAACAGTTGCCCCCTCAGGTTGATGGTCTGTGGTCTGGATCAGCCACTTAAAGCCTTTGAAGTCTACAATAATATCGTAGTTCAAGCCCTTAAAGGTAACGCTGGTGACGGTACCGGTGAGGTGACCTTCCTGGGGAGGAACGAAATCAATATCCTCCGGACGGATAACCACATCCACCGGCTCATTGGGAGCAAAGCCTGCGTCCAGACATTGGAAGGTCCTGCCAAAGAACTTGACTTTATAGTCCTCCAGCATCACACCGTCCAAAATATTACTTTCTCCGATGAAGTCTGCCACGAAGGCATTCTTCGGTTCATTATAGATATCCTCAGGTTTGCCGATCTGCTGGATCCGGCCCTTATCCATAACCACCACAGTATCAGACATAGACAGTGCCTCTTCCTGATCGTGGGTCACGTAAATAAAGGTGATGCCCATTGCCTGCTGGATCCGTTTCAGCTCGTTCTGCATATCTTTGCGCAGACGAAGATCCAAAGCGGCAAGGGGTTCATCCAAAAGCAGCACCTTGGGGCGGTTTACCAGTGCCCGGGCAATGGCAACCCGCTGCTGCTGACCGCCGGAAAGATTATCGATATGCCGGTTTTCAAAGCCCTGTAAGCCTACTACCCCCAACATCTCCTGTACACGGCTGTGGATCTCCTCCTTAGGCAGCTTTGCTACCTTTAAGCCGAAGGCAATATTATCGTATACATTTAAATGCGGAAACAGTGCGTACCGCTGAAACACCGTGTTGATCTGCCGTTCATAGGGCGGCACATCATTAATGGTCTTTCCGTCAAAAAGCACCTTGCCGGAAGTGGGGTTTAAAAAACCGCCAATGATCCGCAGGGTCGTGGTCTTTCCGCAGCCGGAAGGACCCAGCAGCGTGAGGAATTCGTGATCATTAAAATAGAGGTTGATACCATCAAGTATCCGTTCCCCGTCGAACTCCATAACAAGATCCTGGAGTCTGATGAGCTCTTTGGACATTATCCTCCCCCGTTTCTGTTTTAAATACTAAAAATGTGTCGATTATGACAAGTATAGATATACTCTAAAATGCCCCCAATGTCAATGAATTTTTGTGAATAAAAAATTTTGGTGAAAATGGTTTAATTTTCTAAAACCGGGTAATACTTCACTATGGAGGTGCTTATATGAGCAATAAAAAATTCAGCGACAGCATCAGCGGTAAGGGCTACTACATAGCCCTGATCCTGTGCGCAGTCGCCATTGGGATCACCGGCTATTTGTACTACCGAAACGCAGACCGACCTGTAGACGCTTTGCAGCAGCCTACCGCTGCGGTGGATGTCACCGTTCCGGGCGGGAATGATGTGGAAGCAGTTGCCACAAGACCCGGAGGGAACAGTCAGACCGACCCTTCCGGTACTACAGAACCTGCGCCTACCGGCAAGCTGCCTGAGAAGCGGGCAAGACCTGTGGCAGGAGAAACGGTGGCAGCATATGGAATGGACAGTTTGCAGTATAACCAGACCACCCGGGATTGGCGGGTACACGACGGTATGGATATCGCCGCTGAGGCAGGCACTGCTGTCTGTGCCGCAGCAGACGGAACGGTTTATACGGTCTACGATGACGAAACAATGGGTATGACTGTAGTGATCCGTCACGACGGGGGCTATACTACCAAATATGCCAGCCTTGCCAAGGATGTGCCGGTGGAAGCCGGTGCTACTGTAACGGCAGGTCAGACGGTGGGTTATGTGGGCAATACCGCCTTGTTGGAAAACGCCATCGGTGATCACGTCCATTTCAGCGTCAGCTGTAACGGCGAGCTGGTAGATCCCGGGGAATTCCTGGGTTAAACTTCACTTTTTCCTTTTCTTTCCTCTTTGTGGTAAGGACCTGTTGCCGGTATAGCAACAGGTCCTTATCTGCTTTTTATTGTTTTGCCTTTTCTTGAAGATAATTTGCCAAATAGTTATAAAAGTCCTCTGCAGCGTAGGAGGGCGGGGTGCTGGGATACAAACTTAGAACCAGCTGCCGCTGACAACGGGGAGAACGAATGGACAGCAGCTTCATATCCTGGGAGATCTGCCCAAAGGAAAAAGCAGGCCAAAAGCCGATTCCGGTACCGGCACTGATAAGATTCCGCACAGCGTTGGGAAAATCCGATTCGAAGGTAACATTGGGCTTGAAGCCTGCGGCAAGGCAAAAATTATCGCTGAGCTTGCGGAAAGGTCGGGCATAAGAGGTACTGATAAAAGATTCATCCTTTACCCTTTGCAGATCTATTGTGTCCAATGTGCCGAATTCTCCGTGAATGGGCACAGCCAGGTAAATATCCTCCGGGATGATGCAGCGCTGCTTACAGGGAGGCAGTACGGCTTCCGATGTATCTACAGTAATGGAAATATGGCAGTCGGTATTGTTGGTGTTTTGCAGCACTTGAAAATTAATATGGGGGTTTTGCTTTTTGTAGCTGGCAATGGCATCGGTAGTAATGATGGAGGCAACCAAAACATTCAGCCGAATGGTGTGTGTCGCCTGATCCTTTAAGGCTTCAAGCTCCTCCGGCAACCGATCCAACACGGAAAAGACAGCATCCAGCTTCCCTTTTAAATGCAGGCCAAAGGGTGTCAGCTGGATGCCCCGCTTATGCTTATGAAACAGAGGAATACCCAGATCCTCCTCCAGCCGCTGCATAGCTTTGGTCAGCGCCGGTTGGGAAATGTAAAGCTCCTGGGCAGCGTGGGTCACGTGCTGGTGCTTTGCCACCACATAGAAATACCGCAGTTTATTCAGATCCATAGCATTTCTTCTTTCTTGTTATAACTGTAGGTTATGAATTGTATGTTAATTATATATTTTACTTCTTCCTTCGTCAAGAATAATATTATAGTATCAACAAAAAGAAAAGGAGATTTCCTATGAAAAGAATCATTGCATTGGTATTATGTATTATTTCTGTGCTGATGCTCTGCGCTTGCGGCGGCACAACTGCTCCTAAGCAGACAGATGCACCGGCAACCACTGCTCCCACACAGGCACAACCGACGATCGATCCCGCTTCTCCTCTGTGTGACGGCAAGACATTGAAAATGCTGGTTATTTCCAGTAGCTTTGGTCTGAACACCACCAATTTCCTGTATGAAGTGGCAAAGGATCAGGGTTGTACCGACATTGTGATCGGCAGACTGTTCCTGGCAGAGTGCACCCTGAAGCGCCATGTGCAGAATGCAGATCAGAACGCGATGGTGTACAGATACTATAAGAAGAACAGTGACAAAGACTGGGATGTTATGGAAAACATCACTATGGAGTACGGTATCCTGGACGAGGAGTGGGATATTATCTTCCTGCAGCACAGTGCTGAGGGCGGTGCCCAGAAAGAAACCTACGGGGATTACATCCAGAAGCTGATGGAATATGTGGACAGCAAAAAGACCAATCCCAATGCCCGTTATGTTTGGAATATGACCTGGGCATTCCCTGAAGATTCCACTGCTGTATCCTATGTGGCACTGGGTGCCGATCAGATGATCCACTATCAGGCAATCGTGGATGCTACCAAGGAGCACGTAGTGCCTGAGAAGAGATTCCGTTCCATCATTCCTTCCGGCACAGCGGTACAGAACGTGCGTACCAGCTATATTGGCGATACACTGAACCGTGACTCTATGCACTTAAATGAGCTGGGTTATGTCATTGCCGGTTGTATCACCTACGCAACCTTGACAGAGAAGCCCATTGAATCTTTGGGTATTTCTCAGTTCTCCTCTTCTTTGGTTCTCAATGACAGCCAGAAAGAGGTTATCATCGAGGCAGTGAACAATGCCCTCAAGACACCCTTTGAGGTCACTCAGTCCAGCTTCACAGAAGAGCCTGCAGATCAGTAAAAAGAAACGGCAGTCACCTAATCCTGGGTGACTGCCGTTTTCAAGTAGTTCAGTACACGCTTTTTATCCGCTGACCACAAAGGGGCAATGAGATCCCGTTTGGCACCGTCCCCGGTGATCCGGTGGACTACAATGTCCGGGGGCAGCACCTGCAGACAGGCTTTCAAATAATCCGCATATTCTTCCAAAGAAAGGCAGGAGAATTTGCCTGCAAGATAATCCCGGGCAAGGTCCGTATTCTGGAGTACGTGCAATAGATGGAATTTTACACCATGGGTACCGGCAGCGACTGCCTGCCGGGTGGTTTCTGCTGCCATTTCCCTGGTTTCCCCGGGAAGTCCCAGAATGATATGGGTGACGGTATGGATCCCGGCATTCCGGAGCTGTGCCACGGCACCACAATAAACATCGTTATCATATCCCCGGCGGATATACCGGACCGTTTCCGTATGGACCGTTTGCAGACCCAGCTCTATAAAAACCGGCTTTATCCGGTTCAGCCGTTCCAAAAGCGCAAGAACCTCCGGAGGCAGACAGTCCGGACGGGTGCCGATGGCAAGTCCCACCACGTCCTCCGGAAGTCGGATCGTAGCCATGTCGTTCTGTGAGCCAAGG
>JAZQHW010000168.1:0-2280 GCA_045540795.1 Faecousia sp.
GGAGTGAGTGGGCAGCTTGGTGACATAAGCGACATCCATACCGTAGTTGGCAAGGGATACTGCTACATTGGCTTCACCGCCACCGAAGGTGAATTCCACGTGATCACACTGCACGAAACGCTCGTAGTTGTAGGGTTGCAGACGGAGCATCAGCTCACCAAAAGTAATAATTTTAGCCATTTTTTCTTTCCTCCTTAAAAATTACACACCGGAATATGCAGCAAAACCGGCATCCACAGGCAGCACCACGCCGGTGATGGCGGAAGCGGCTTTGTCGTCACACAGGAACAGGGTAGCGCCGATGAGCTCATCCGCGTCTACGAAACGGGCAGTGGGGGTGCCGTTCAGGATCTTTGCACTGCGGGCAGTGGGGGTGCCGTCCTCGTTGAACAGCAGAGCCTTGTTTTGTGCAGATACCAGGAAACCGGGGGCAATGGCATTGCAGCGAATGCCGGTGCCGGCAAAGTGGGTAGCCAGCCACTGGGTGAAATTGGAAATACCTGCTTTGGCAGCGGAGTAAGCGGGGATCTTGGTCAGGGGCGTGTAGGCATTCATAGAGGAGATGTTCAGGATCACACCGTTCTTCTTAGCCACCATATCCTTGGCAAATGCCTGGGTGGGGAGAAGCGTGCCCTGGAAATTCAGCTTAAACACAAAGTCCACGCCGGCAGCGTCCAGATCAAAGAAGGTCTTGGTGCCTTCCTTGGCTTCATGCTGATACTCGTTGTCGGTGGTTGCCCGGGGATTGTTGCCGCCGGCGCCGTTTACAAGGATATCACAGGGACCCAGATCCTTGAGAACTGCCTGGTGCACAGTCTCCAGAGCTTCCGGCTCCAGAACATTTGCCTTGTAGCCTTCTGCAATGCAGCCTTCTGCCTTCAGCTCCTCAGCCAGCTTCTTCACGGCATCTTCGTTCAGATCCAGGCAAGCAACCTTTGCGCCACTCCGGGCGAAGGCGGCTGCCATTGCGCCGCAGATCAGTCCGCCGGCACCGGTCACCACAACGACCTTACCGCTATAATCAATATTCAGGGGAAGATTTGCCATTTCTGTTACCTCCAAAATTATTTGTTGTCCAGTTTGTCCAGCATATCCCAGACACCCAGCATATACATAATACCCAAAGCTCTGTCATATAAGCCGTAGCCGGGACGGACATTGCCGGGACCTTCGTCCCACAGATGTCTGCCATGGTCGGGACGGATATAACCCTCGAAGCCACAGTCGTGGTAAGCCTTCAAAATGTCCAGAATGCCGGTGTCACCGTCACAGTCCCGGTGGCTGGCTTCGGAGAAGTCACCGTTTTCAAAGTGCTTCACGTTCCGGATGTGGGCAAAGGCGATCCGGTCGCAGTGCTTGCGGACGATCTGTGCCACATTGTTGTTGGGGTCAGCGTTGAGAGAACCGGAGCACAAGGTCAGACAGTTGCAGGGATGATCCACCATCTTCAGGAAGCGGTCAATGTTTTCTTCATTGATCAGCAGACGGGGCAGACCGAAAATATCCCAGGGGGGATCGTCCATATGGATCGCCATTTTAATGCCTGTCTCTTCGCAGGTGGGCATCAGTGCTTCCAGGAAATATTTTAGGTTTGCCCAAAGGGTTTCGTGATCCACATCCTTGTAAGCTTTGAAAAGCTCGTCCAGCTTTGCCATCCGTTCCGGCTCCCAGCCGGGGAAGGACATATTATACTTTTCGGTGAAGTCCAGAATGTACTTTGCCATAGCGTTGTAGTCATCCTGGATCATACCCTTTTCGTAGAACAAAGCGGTGGAACCGTCGCCTACTTCGTGGAAAAGATTGGAACGGGTCCAGTCGAAAATGGGCATAAAGTTATAGCAGATGACTTTGACACCGAATTTGGCAAGATTACGCATAGTGATCTTGTAGTTTTCAATGTACTGATCCCGGGTGGGCAGACCGATCTTAATGTCATCGTGAACATTGACGGATTCTACAACATCAATATTGAAGCCGTACCGGTCACATTGTGCCTTAACTTCTGCGATCTCTGCTTCCTCCCAGATTTCACCGGGCATTTTGTGGTGCAGTGCCCAGACGATGCTGGTCACGCCGGGGATCTGCTTAATGTCAGACAGCTTGATCTTGTCGTTGCCTTCGCCATACCAGCGAAAACCCATTTGCATTGGCATAAGAATTCCTCCAAACATATATTCGTGTGCCCTCCAGATATGGAGACCATTCTTCCGATAGAGATTATACCACAAACGCTCCTGCAAAGGCAATCCGGCGCAAACAAAAAACTAGACAAAAAATCAC
>JAZQHW010000169.1:0-13977 GCA_045540795.1 Faecousia sp.
TACTGAGTATGGACATAAAGCCGGCAAGCACGATCAAATCGATTTTATTATCATTCAAAACCTCTTTGATTCTGTTTTCAAAAGCAGCCTGACTGCCACATTCTTTCTTAAGGACGACTTCCGTAGGAATTCCTGCCTTTGAAGCACGCTCCAACGCATATGCACCGGCATTATTGGCAATAACGAGGGAAATAACACCGCTGGTGATAATTCCACTGTTTTGTGCATCAATCAGGGCCTGCAAATTCGTTCCGCCACCGGATACAAGAACCGCAATCTTTGCTTTACCCATTCTATCCCTCCGTTACACGATGACGATTTTATCCTCAGATGCAACGATCTTACCGATCACATATGCATCCTCGCCATTTTCCTTCAGGACAGAAACAGCAAGATCCACTTGATCTGCAGGCACAACAATACTCATACCAACACCCATATTATAAGTGTTGAACATATCTCTTTCCGGAATGTTGCCAACTTTTGCGATTTTTTCAAAAATAGGCAACACCTTCACTGCATCACGCTTGATCTCAGCACCTAAACCATCCGGAATACTACGGGGAATGTTTTCATAGAAGCCGCCGCCGGTAATATGGCTGATGCCCTTAACATCCACCTTTTCCAGCAATGCCAAAACAGGCTTTACATAGATTCTTGTGGGTACCAACAGCGCCTCCGCAACAGACTTGCCTCCCAAATCATCGCAAGGCTTGTAGATCTCAGGATTATTGTTATCAATATCAAAAACTTTTCTGCAAAGGCTGAAGCCGTTGGAATGGATACCGGTAGAAGGCAAAGCAATTACAACATCTCCGGCTTTCATTTTGGTATTATCAATAATCTTCTTTTTATCCACAATACCCACCGCAAAACCTGCAAGGTCATACTCATCAACAGGCATCATACCGGGATGTTCTGCGGTTTCACCGCCGATCAAAGCAGCACCGGACTGTACGCAGCCTTCTGCAACACCGCCAACGATTTCTGCGATCTTCTCAGGGATATTCTTGCCGCAGGCAATATAATCAAGGAAGAACAAAGGCTTTGCACCGACACAAATAATGTCATTAACGCACATTGCAACGGCATCGATTCCGATTGTGTCGTGCTTATCCATTAAAATAGCAAGCTTAACCTTGGTGCCGCAACCGTCAGTACCGGAAACCAAAACCGGCTCTTCCATACCGGCAACCGGCAGCCCAAAGCAACCGCCAAAACCGCCAACATCATCAAGGCATCCTTCATTACGGGTGCGTGCAACGTGTTTCTTCATCAATTCCACAGCCCGGTAGCCGGCTGTAATATCCACACCAGCGGCTGCATAACTAGCAGAATAGCTCTTTTCAGACATAATCAATGCTCCTCTTATAAATCGTTATTCTTTTCCGTTCCAACAATAAGTACAAAGCTTACACGGGTCCAAACCGATGGCATTTACAACACCATCGATAGTCTGGAAACCAAGAGATGCAAACTTAAACTTATCACATATCGCCTTTCGCATCTTCTTTCCACGTTCGGTATTGCCGTCTGCATATTCACTGATGTGCTTAAGTCCCTCTTCCCCTTCAAGTTCTACAATGGTCTGCCGGGAAATCAGTTCCATATCATTGGTTGCACGGGAGAAATTTAGGAATTTACAACCGTACATAATAGGAGGACAAGCGGATCGCATGTGTACACTTTTAGCACCGTTATCATAAAGAAATTCAACAGTTTCCCGCAGCTGTGTCCCACGAACGATGGAATCATCAACAAACAGAAGATTTTTACTAACAATCAGTTCATGAACCGGTATCTGCTTCATCTTTGCAATTTTATTGCGGTCGGTTTGCTTAGCAGGTGTAAAACTCCGTGCCCAGGTTGGCGTATACTTAATAAATGCTCTGGCAAAGGGTTTTCCGGTACGGTTTGCGTAACCAATAGCATGGGGTGTACCGGAATCAGGAACACCGCCAACATAATCGATATCCATTGAACGACCCTGAGCCATATCCCGTTCTGCAATCGCAGCACCATTGCGGTAACGCATTGCTTCCACATTTACACCTTCGTAGGTTGATGTGGGATATCCATAGTAGCTCCACAGGAAAGCACACATACGCATTTCTTCACCGGGTGCGATCAGCTGCTCAACACGATCAGGAAATAGTTCCACAACCTCTCCAGGACCAAGTTCTCTGATATGCGTATATCCCAGCTTTGTATATGCAAACTGCTCAAACGAAACACAATGACCTTCATCGTTCTTACCGATCTGGACTGGAATACGACCCAAACGATCTCGCGCTGCAATCAAATTACCTGTTTCTGTAAGAATAAGAATATTAGCAGTTCCTTTGATCACAGACTGGGCAAAACGGATACCCTCAGCAAAACTATCCTTATGGCATATCAAAGCGGCAACCAATTCAGTGGAATTCACATTACCACCGGTCATTGCATCAAAGTGACCACCGGAATCAAGGCATAGTTCGATCAATTCCTTTGTATTATTGATCAAGCCTACAGTTGTAATCGCAAATGTTCCCAAGCGGGAACGGATCAGCATAGGCTGGGGATCACTGTCACTAATACAACCGATCACAGAAGTACCCTTCATCTCATCGAAAATATGCTCAAATTTTGTACGAAAAGGTGCATTTTCAATGTTATGGATCTCACGCTGCAAACCGATTTCCCGATCATACGCAGCAAGTCCTGCCCGTCGTGTTCCCAAGTGAGAATGATAATCCACGCCAAAGAAAACATCCACCATACAGTCCTGTTTGGATGTAATTCCAAAAAAACCGCCCATTACTAACTCCCTCTATGTTATATTAAGCGAAAAACAGCTTATTCAAAGTCATAGGATCTACGTATTCACCGTTCTTATAGACACGCATATTTCCGGAAGCAATCTCATCAATGAGCATTACTTTACCATCAGCATCATAGCCAAATTCGAACTTGATATCATACATATCCAGACCTTTTTCCTTCAAATCATCAGCAACGATCTTAGTGATGGCCTGGGTCATTGCTTTTAGGTCATCATACTGATCAGCAGTCATAACGCCAAGGTCAACCAGACCATCCTTGGTAACAAGAGGGTCGCCCTTTTCATCATTCTTAAAGGTGGTTTCTACATAAGCAGGCAAATCCTGACCTTCAACACAGTAATCGGAATAACGACGATAGAAGGAACCAACAGCCTTATAACGACAAATTACTTCCAAGCCCTTACCGAACACTTTACCGGGAAGAACTTCCATTGTGGTATTGTCTAAGTCAGCACTGACATAATGAGTCTTAATACCGGCAGCATTGATCTTCTCGAAGAAATAAATGGACATACGCAGGTTTACATCACCAACGCCTTCGATAGTCAATCCGACAGAATTCTCACCGGGATCGAACACACCGTCCTTGCCGGTGCAGTCGTCCTTAAACTTCAGCAAATAGTTGCCATTCTCCAGCGCATAAACGTTCTTAGTCTTACCGGTGTAAACAAGCTTCTTTTCCATAATAATACTCCTTTTATATTGTAGTGGTCATATCGACCTAGTTTACAGTTTTTCCATAACAGATGCGTCTTTTTCCAAAACTGCTTTCGCATCATCTGCTCTTTTTGCATCCAGTTTTTCTGCCAGCTTCTCATCAGAAACAGCCAGGATCTGCGCTGCCAAAAGCGCAGCGTTTGCACCACCGTTGATTGCAACCGTCGCAACAGGAATACCGGTAGGCATTTGTACCGTAGACAGCAGGGCATCCATGCCGTCCAGGACTGAAGACTTACACGGAATGCCAATCACAGGCAATGTAGAGTTGGCTGCAATTGCACCTGCAAGATGTGCTGCCATACCGGCAGCAGCAATCAGCACGCCAAAACCATTCTTTCTGGCAGTTTGCGCAAATTCCTTCGCCTCCACAGGCGTTCTGTGTGCTGAATAAATATGGACCTCATAAGGAATATCCAGTTTTTTCAGCATATCAACCGCTTTTTGAATAATCGGCAGATCGCTGTCGCTGCCCATAATAATGCCAACTTTTTTCATTATCATACCTCCTCAAATAAAAAGGGCGCACTCAGCCTATAAAGCTAAATGCGCCCAGACGGTCGGCTAATTGGTAAAAACCAACGCTCTCTGTTCCTTTGTGGTGCTCCACGAAATCCGTCAGTCGCAGAAAGCGATATTCAAATCGTTACAATTTTACCACGCGAAGAAAGCACTGTCAAGAAACAACAAAAGTCTTTCTGATTTTTTGTTCTTTTTAACACCAACGTCCCTGGATTCCATTTCGTTTTTGGTGAACATTCGGTATAGGAAGCCAGAGGGTAATCTATTAGTTTCGTGTTTTCTTTGCTTCGCAATAAATGCAGCGGTAAACGCCGTTTTCACGATTCACACATTTGAAGATATGTGCCAATTCCTGCTCCGTAGAGCTGATGCATCTGGGGTTGTCACAGAACAGTTCATCAACCACAACATCTTTCGGTTCCTGCAGTTGTCTGCCCTCTTCTGCTTCCTTCAGCAGCTTGAGGATCAACGCCATTCGCATATACTTCGCATTTAGTGCCTGCCGGAAATAAGCTGCTCTGGGGTCATTATCAACCTTGACGCTGATCTCATTGACTCTAGGCAGTGGATGCAGCACGCGCATGGTTTCCTTTGCCAGCTTCATCTTTTCTTCTGTCAGAATATAGCTGTCCTTTAAACGTTCGTACTCATCAAAGCTGTCAAACCGTTCCCTTTGAATACGGGTCATATACAAAACATCCAACTTAGGCATTGCCGCATCCAAGGATGTGGTTTCCACATACTCCATAGCGTTCTTATCCAACACCTCGTACTTTACATACTTCGGCAGTTGCAATTCATTAGGCGCAATCAAAATAACCTTGATATTATGATAACGACCCAATGCAGCCAAAAGAGAATGAACCGTCCTGCCGTACTTCAAATCACCGCAGAAGCCAACAGTTAAGTTCTCTAATCTTCCCAATTCACGATAAATCGTCAATAGATCAGCCAAAGTTTGCGTGGGATGGCAATGTCCACCGTCACCTGCATTTATCACAGGAATCGATGCGCTTTTTGCCGCAACATAGGGAGCGCCTTCTTTGGGGTGGCGCATTGCCATAATATCAGCATAGCAACTAATCATCTTTGCTGTGTCAGCAATGCTTTCACCTTTGGACGCGGAAGAAGAGCTGGCTTCACTGAAGCCTAAAACATTTCCGCCCAATTCCATCATTGCCGCCTCAAAGCTCAGTCTTGTACGGGTCGAAGGTTCAAAGAACAGTGTTGCCAGCTTTTTACCGTGACAAGCCTCAGCATATTTTTCAGGATTCTCACTAATATCGCAGGCAGTCTTCAGGAGTTCGTCTAATTCTTCAACCGAAAAATCAACAATATCAATTAAACTTCTCATTCCTTCGCTCCATTCACTGACAAATAATTCTTAATACGGGTAACATTTTCAGCGTTTGCCGGATTCTCTTCCAGATACTCAATAATGTCATAAACATCAACAACAGAGTAAACCGGGAACCCAAACTCTTCTTCGATCTCTTTCATTGCTCCCTTCTCCCCCTGACCCTTTTCCTTACGGTCAACCATAACGAAGGTAGCAGCAACCTTAACACCTTCCAAACCGCTCAAAATTCCCATACTTTCCCGAATTGCGGTACCGGCAGTGATCACGTCCTCAACAATAACAACTTCTTCGCCAGCCTGGGGAATATAGCCAACAAAAACGCCACCTTCACCGTGATCTTTGACTTCCTTACGGTTAAAGAAAAAAGGAACATCCAAGCCATTCTTACTCAGCGCAACAGCCGCAGAGACTGCGATAGAGATACCCTTATAAGCAGGTCCGTATAGAACGGTCTTCTTATTGCCTACTTTTTCAAAATATGCTTTGGCATAGAATTCGCCCAGCTTGGCAATTTCGTCACCGGTTTTGATCATGCCGGCATTGATAAAATACGGAATCTTTCTTCCGCTTTTAGCGGTAAAGTCACCGAATTTCAAGACACCGGCACTTTCCAAAAAAGCAATAAACTCTCTTTTATAAGCTTCCATCTTTCTGTCTCCTTCTTTAGATTCTTAATCGCAGAATTCCGCTACACAACGCTCATAAGCAGCAACAGGATCTGCCGCAGCAGTAATGGGACGACCCACAACAATATAATCAGAGCCGATCTTCTTTGCCTGCTCCGGGGTCATAACACGCTTCTGGTCACCCACATCACCGTCAGCAAAGCGTACACCGGGAGTAATGGTCAAAAATCCCTTGCCGCAGGTGTCGTGCACCTTACCGGCTTCCAACGGAGAGCAAACAATTCCATCCAAGCCCGCATTTTTAGCTGTCTTTGCATAGTGCATAACAACCTGGTCAATGGGCTCACGTATCAGGATATCCCGCTCCATAGCTTCCTGATCAGTGGAAGTCAGCTGTGTAACAGCAATGAGAAGCGGACGGCTTCCGTCAGGACGGGTCAAGCCTTCAAGAGCGCCTTGCATCATTGCAGTTGTACCTGCAGCGTGCAAATTGGTAATATCCACATCCAGGTTGGAAAGAACAGCCATTGCCTTCTTGACAGTATTGGGAATATCGTGCAGCTTCAGATCCAGGAATATCTTATGACCTCTGGCTTTGATTTGTCTGACGATCTCAGGACCTTCTGCATAGAAAAGCTCCATACCGATCTTAACAAAAGGCTTCTTCCCGGTAAACTTGTCCAGGAATGTAAAGGTTTGCTCCGCACTTGCAAAGTCGCAAGCAACAATAACATCTTTACCCATTATTTTGCACCTCCGATAATTTCACTTAAAGAATTAATACGATATTGATCCATAACCTCAGGAAGCTGCTGAATGATCTTCTTGCAAATATACGGATCTACAAGATTGGCAGCGCCAATTTCCACCGCGGTGGCACCTGCCAACATCATTTCGATGACATCTTCAGCACAACTGACGCCACCCATACCCACAACAGGGATCTTCACTGCATTTGCGACCTGATAAACCATACGAACAGCAACCGGAAGGATCGCGGAGCCGGAAAAACCGCCCATTTTATTTGCGATCACCGGCTTCTTCGTTTTCAAATCAATTCGCATACCCAGCAGCGTATTGATCAGGCTGATACCGTCTGCACCGGCATCTTCACAGGCTTTTGCGATAGAAACGATATCTGTCACATTGGGACTCAGTTTTACAATGACAGGCTTTGTAGTCACCTTCTTGACTGCAGCGGTTACTTCTGCAGCAGCCTTAGCACCAGTACCAAAGCTCATACCGCCGCCGTGAACATTGGGACAGCTGACATTGACTTCCAGCCAGCCAACCTGTTCCTCGTTATCCAGTCTTTCACAGGTATAAGCATAATCCTCCACGCTAAAGCCACTGACATTTGCCATAACAGGCTTGTGGAAGCATTTCTTCAGTTTCGGAAGTTCCTCAGAGATCACTTTTTCCACACCGGGATTCTGCAAGCCAACAGCATTGATCATACCGGCAGTACACTCAGCAATTCTGGGTGTAGGATTACCAAATCGGGGATCCTTTGTTGTGCCCTTAAAGGAAAACGTTCCCAGGCAATTAATATCGTAGAGTTCTGCGTATTCGTAACCGAATCCGAAGGTACCGGATGCGGGGATCACAGGATTCTCCAGTTCAATCCCGCAGAGATTTACATTTAATCTTCCCACAGAATCTCCTCCTTCCGCATTACAGGACCTTCTTTACAAATGCGCTTATATCCGGTAATCGTTTTACAGGAACAGCCCATACACGCGCCAAAGCCGCAACCCATCCGCTTTTCAAAACTCATCTGACCGGATGTAACAGAAGCTTTATATACAGCCTTCAGCATCGGTTCCGGACCGCAGGTATAAAAATAAGTATAATCAATATTTTTCAGAGCATCGGTAACGAATCCTTTTACGCCATAAGAGCCATCCACGGTAGTAACCGTGACATCTGCACCCAATGCCTTGAATGCTTTCTCATAGAAAACTTCGTTCTTTGTATTAAAACCAAGAATCACAGACACTTTCTTACCCTGGGCAATCAGATCCTTCGCCAGTCTGTACATAGGAGGAACACCGACACCGCCACCCAAAAGGACCGGGCGATCACCGGATACAGAAAGATCATAACCGTTACCCAGACCTGTCAATACATCCATTTTACCGGTGCGCATTTCTGACAACTGTTTCGTTCCCTTCCCTACCACCTTATAGATAATTGTAAGGGTGTTCTCAGAATAATCACAAACAGAGATTGGTCTGCGCAAGAATAGTCCATCCAATTGAATGTTTACAAACTGACCGGGTGCTGTAATACCTGACACATCACCGGAAAGTGTCATTTTATAGACACTTTCCGTGAGCTGTACATTTTCAATAATTTCAAAAAGTCCCTGTTTCATAGATACCTCTTAAGCATCGATGGTGGAAATCGTCAAGGTAGTTTCTTCCAAAACATCCAACAAGACCTTAACTGTATCCAGTGCAGTAAAGATCGTAACATTGTTTTCTGTAGCAATCAGACGAATCTGATGTCCGTCATCATTGGAGGATTTACCGGGATCCTTGGTATTCAACACATAAGCAATATGACCCTGACGCAGTGCTTCCGGAATCTCATCACTTCCGTCACTGATCTTGCCCAGAATATGGGTACGGATGCCATTACTCTTAAGGAATCTTGCAGTTCCTTCTGTCGCCTGGATATTAAAGCCAAGGTTATAGAACCGACGGATCAAAGGCAATGCCTCTTCCTTATCCTTATCTGCCACGGTAGCAAACACAGTGCCGTAATTCTGCAGGTGCATTCCGGATGCCTGCAGTGCTTTATAAAGCGCACGGTTCAGTTTATCATCGTAGCCAATGGCTTCGCCTGTAGACTTCATTTCCGGAGAAAGATAAGCGTCCAGACCACGAAGCTTATTAAAGGAGAACACAGGTGCCTTAACATACCAGCGATCCTTCTCTTCGGGATAGATATCGAACAGTCCCTGCTCCTTCAAGCTCTTACCCAGGATAACCTCTGTTGCAATATCTGCAAGACTATAGCCGGTTGCCTTGGAAAGGAAGGGCACGGTACGGGAAGATCTGGGGTTGACCTCGATGATAAACACATTATCATCTTTATCCACAATAAACTGGATGTTATAAAGCCCAACAATACCGATACCCAAGCCAAGCTTCTTGGCATACTGCAGAATAATTCCCTTAACCTTATTGGAAATGCTGAAGGAAGGATACACGCTCATAGAGTCACCGGAGTGAACACCAGTTCTTTCCACAAGCTCCATTATACCAGGCACAAATACATTGATGCCGTCGCAAATAGCGTCAACTTCCACTTCCTTGCCCTGGATATACTTATCCACCAGAACAGGCTTGTCCTCATCGATTTCAACGGCTGTCTTCAAATAATGACGCAGCTGTCTTTCATTTGCAACGATCTGCATTGCTCTGCCGCCAAGAACAAAACTGGGACGGACAAGCACCGGATAGCCGATTTCCTTCGCTGCAGCAATACCGTCTTCGATCTTGGTAACCGCTTTACCCTTAGGCTGCGGGATATTCAATTCGGAGAGAATCTTTTCAAAGCTATCACGATTCTCTGCACGCTCGATTGCTGCACAATCTGTACCGATGATCTTAACGCCACGGTCCATCAGCGGTTGTGCAAGGTTAATAGCAGTCTGACCACCCAGAGAAGCAATGACACCTTCCGGTTGTTCAAATGCAATGATATTCATCACATCTTCCGGTGTCAGAGGCTCAAAATACAGCTTATCCGCAGTGGTATAATCTGTAGAAACCGTTTCCGGGTTGTTATTGATAATAATTGCTTCATATCCGGAATTCTTAATCGTAGTTACTGCGTGAACAGTTGAATAGTCAAATTCAACACCCTGACCGATACGGATGGGGCCGGCACCCAGCACAACGATCTTTTTCCGTTCTGTCAGCTTAGATGCGTTTTCACCGGTGTAAGAAGAGTAGAAGTAAGGAATATATGCGCCTGTATGGCATGTATCAACCATCTTAAACACAGGGAACAGATTATGCTCCTTACGGAAATGATACACATCCAACTCCTGCATCTTCCACATACGGGCAACATACTTATCGCTGAAGCCCATCTTCTTGGCTTCTGTCAATACAGCCAGATCATTGACATTGTCCTGAAGCTTCTTTTCCATATCCACAATTCTAAGAATTGATTCCAGGAAGTACGGTGTGATCATAGTGATCTCGTGAAGTTTATCCACACTAATGCCACGGCTGAGTAACTCCGCAATCGCAAAGATATTATCATCCCGGAACTCACGGATATACTCCAAAAGGTCCTCATTGGACATATCATCAAATTTAGCCAGATAAATGTGATGTGCACCGATCTCCAAAGAACGAATACCCTTAAGCAAAGCCTCTTCCAGGTTGGAGCCGATACCCATTGCTTCGCCGGTTGCTTTCATCTGTGTACCCAGCATATTGGATGCAGCCGTAAACTTATCAAAGGGGAATCTGGGAAGCTTCGCAATTACATAGTCCAAAACAGGCTCAAAGGCTGCATTTGTATTGGCGATCTTAATATCCTCCAGTGCCATACCAACAGCGATCTTCGGGGTCACCCGGGCAATGGGATAACCGGAAGCCTTGGATGCCAGTGCGGAAGAACGGGAAACTCTGGGATTGACCTCGATCAAATAATATTCACTGGTATGAGGGTTCAGCGCAAACTGAACATTACAGCCGCCTTCGATCTTCAGTTCCCGAATGATCTTAATGGCAGAATCATTCAGCATTTTTCTGTCATGCTCACTCAGAGTCATAATCGGTGCAACCACGATAGAGTCACCGGTATGGACACCAACAGGATCAATGTTTTCCATACCGCAGATGGTGATAGCGTGGTCATTGGAGTCACGCATAACCTCAAACTCAATTTCTTTATAACCCTTAACACTCTTCTCAATGAGAACCTGGTGGACAGGAGAAAGCTTAAATGCATTCATACCGATCTCGACAAGCTCTTCCTCGCAATATGCAAAACCGCCACCGGTTCCGCCAAGGGTAAAGGCAGGACGCAAAACAACAGGATAGCCGATCCGCTCAGCTGCTTGCTTTGCTTCCTCAATAGAGTAAGTGATTTCAGAAGGAATAACCGGCTCGCCGATCTGCTGGCACATTTCCTTAAAGAGTTCTCTGTCTTCAGCCCGTTCAATAGAAGCGCTGCTGGTTCCCAAAAGTTCAACATTACACTCTTTCAGGACACCCTTCTTCTCCAGCTGCATTGCCAGATTCAAACCGGTCTGTCCGCCAATACCGGGAACGATGGCATCCGGACGCTCATAACGAAGGATCTTAGCAATGTATTCCAGAGTCAGCGGTTCCATATAAACCTTGTCTGCGATTGTTGTATCCGTCATAATCGTAGCAGGGTTGGAGTTGCAAAGGACGACTTCATATCCTTCCTCTTTCAGTGCCAGACAAGCCTGTGTGCCTGCATAGTCAAACTCCGCTGCCTGACCAATAACGATCGGACCAGAGCCGATGATCAAAATCTTTTTAATATCTGTTCTTTTAGCCATTTCATTTCCTCCTGCTCTTATTTACGATAGACTACCTTACCGTCACAGACAGTAAGCATACATTCACCAAACATTTTCCAACCTGTAAAAGGTGTTGCTTTACCCTTAGAGATAAACGCATCCGGATCTACAACAAATTCTTTATTCAAATTCCATACAGTGTAATCATCGCCCATTGGAATTCCAAAGCGCTTTCTGGGATTTATTGCCATTAGCTGGATCAACCGTTCCAGGGAGATCAATCCGGGTAAAACGAAATGTGTATACATTGCGCTGAAAGCCGTTTCAATACCCACGATACCAAAAGCACTACCGGCAAGTCCCTTGGATTTCTCTTCCGCCGAATGAGGTGCGTGATCCGTTGCGATCATATCGATGGTACCGTCAAGTAAGCCGGCAACCAAAGCCTGTCTGTCTTCTTCACTGCGAATTGGGGGATTCATACGGAACCGTCCATCCTCCTGCAGCTGAGAATCATTCATAATCAAATAATGGGGTGCGGTTTCACAAGTAACATCCACACCTTTTGCTTTCGCCTGACGGATCAGTTCAACGCTCTCCTTAGTGGAAATATGGCAGACGTGATACTTACAACCGATCTCCTCCACCAGCTTAAGATCTCGTTCAATTTGCAAATACTCACTGGCGCTGCAGATCCCCTTGTGACCATGAAGCTTCGCATATTCACCGTCGTGAATATATCCGCCAAACAGAAGATCATTCACTTCACAGTGCGCAACGATCATCTTATCCAGTTTCTTTGCCAGCTTCATTGCACTGCGCATCATTTCATCACTTTGGATTCCCTTACCGTCATCCGAAAAAGCGATGACATCATTTTTCATTTCTTCTAAATCTGCCAATTGCTCCCCTTGCTGACCTACAGTAATAGCGCCGTAAGGATAGACACGAATTACCGCATTATCCTGGATCAATTTCAGTTGCAGATCCAAATGGTCCCGACAGTCAGGAACGGGATTCAGATTCGGCATAGTACACACAGCGGTATATCCGCCCCGGGCAGATGCTTTGCTTCCGGTTTCGATTGTTTCTTTATAAGAAAATCCCGGCTCACGGAAATGCACGTGCACATCACAAAAGCCGGGAAAGACAACATATTCAGAGTCGTTAAAAGAAAACAATTCCTCCACAAAAGGAGATCCGGAAGAAATAATGGTATCAACACAGCAGCCAACACTCTTCATCTTGACAGAAGCACTCATCATCACAATTTCCTCCTATTACACTTATCCGCATAAGTATACCACAGGGTCAATATTTTGTCAAACCCTGTGGACGTATTACAATCACAAAAATAACATTATTTTTTTAAGCTTTCTATATCTAAATCCACAAAAGGATACACACGCTCCCAAGTGTCCCCTACTTTTTTGTAACTGGATCTGTGATTGCTGAGAAGTCGTACCAGTGGATACACGTCGATCCAGATCTCACTGTTACATTCTTTCTGAGCTTCATCAAAGACCAATTGCATACCAAAATGCAGATGAACCGTCTGAATATTATTCACATTCTCTTTATCAGAATATCCTGTTCGTCCCATAAAGCCGATAATATCACCTGCATTTACGATATCCCCTTCCTTTAAGTCTTTTACAAAGGGGTGGTCTTTTTGCAAATGGGCATAGTAATAGTAACGCTTTGAGTCAAATGATCGGATTCCAATACGCCAACCGCCATATCGATTCCAACCCATAGCCTCCACAACACCGCCTTCCACCGCTATGATCGGTGTTCCTTCAGACCCCATCAAATCATTGCCTAAATGCTTCCGGGCAAATCCAAAGGAGCGTTGATTTCCAAAATCCGAACAGTGCTGATAAGGATATCCTGCAGCGATTGGAGAAAACGCTTTCAAACCATATACCGGTTTCTTTTCACCGCCAACCTGTATTTCATAGGATCCCAGTACACCGCCTAACACCGCACTGTATGCTTCGTGATAATAGGGATAATGCTTATATAAATTCCCAAGAAGCTCTTCTGCAGACTTGCCAGTTTCTATGTCTGCTACCGCCTTTTTTACCGAAGCCAGACTGCACCTGCCACCGGTTCGGCAAGCAGCCAATGCTAAAATATCGATCCAGGATATATGTCTTTCCTGTTCTGCTGTTTCAATGTCTACCTTCATTGCATACTCCAAAGATTCATACGGTACTTTAAAGTCCACCCAACGAATCGGCTCTCCCCGAACAGAAAAAGCAAATAAAAATATCGATAACAAGAAAATAAAAATACGCCGTTTCAACATCCTCACCTCATAAGTAGAATGTGAAACGGCATATATTTCATTCAATGAAATTATTTCAAATCTCTTCTTATCCCCTCAGCAATACGGAAAATATCGTC
>JAZQHW010000170.1:0-2914 GCA_045540795.1 Faecousia sp.
ACATCTGGAATATGACCTGGGCATACCAGGGTGACTCCACATCCGATGTCTTTGCAAACACCTTCAAGGGTGATCAGATCGCAATGTATGAGTCCATTGTCAACGCTGTACAGACCAAGATCCTGCCCAGAGGCGATTTTGATGCTATCAATCCTGCCGGTACTGCCATTCAGAATGCCCGTACCAGCTACTTTGGCGACAACCTGACCAAGGACACGCTCCACCTGAATAATCTGGGCAGAGCCATTGCCGGTTACACTCTGTATGCAACCATTATGGGACTGGATAACCCCGGCTTCCGGCTGAGCGATATTAAACTGGACGAGGCAGGCGGTTGGGAGCTTCCCAAGAAGATCACCCTCTACGAAAAGGATAAGCTGGCGATTAAAGAAGCCGTAAACAATGCACTGGACAATCCTTATCAGCTCACCCCCTCCCAGTATCCCCATGAAGTTCTCCCCCAATTCACCCCTGTTGGTAAAGAAGGTCTTGACGGCAAAAAGATCATTTTCTTTGGCAATTCCTACACTTTCTACGGAAAATGTGTCATCGACAAAGGGCAGAAGATTCTAAGTCAAGAAGAAAGAATGAATGACCAGGGCTATTTCTATCAGATCTGTAAGGAAAACGGAATTGACGTTAATGTGACCAACTTCACCTTTGGCAATCACAATCTTAAAGATTTTCATCCTGTAGGCTGTTCTGCTGACCGCGGTCATGACGGAGTGGATCATCTTTCCTATATCACCGACTTTAATTATGACTACGTTGTTATCAATCCCGGTTCTGCTGACCTGACTTATTGGGACCTTCTTGCCGAGTGTCAGCCAATTATGAAACCCTTCCGGGACGCAAACCCCAATGTAAAGATCATTTTTCTTGTCCCTCATATAGATTACCTGGTAAACCATACAACGCAATTTAATGATGGTTATGTATGGCGCAACGATATTGAATCATTAGCGGATGCCGGTATTCTTGTGGTGGACTGGGGTAAGCTTATCTGCAACATTATGAACGGTGATACAACGGTTCCCGGTGCTACTCAGGATTACTCTTGCAGTTCCTTTATCATCAGCCAGAGTGCATCTGACGGTTATCACGAGAATATGCTCGTGGGTTACATTACTGCTATGATGACCTACTGTGCCATCACCGGTGAAAGTGCGGAAGGTCAACCCATAGCCTTTGAAGAGAACAACAATCTGAATACAGCTGCCATCGCTGCATACAAGGCAAAATACTACACCTACAATAAGGAAACCAACTTTGACCAGATCCTTGCTTCTGCAAAGGATATGCTGGGCATCCAGCAGCTGATTGATCAGTATCTGGAAGCTAAAACATATCTCAACCACTAACAACATATAGAAAAAACACCACCCAATCTGAACCGAACTGGTTATATTGGGTGGTGTTCTTATTTATCCCACTTGCTGGACTCGAGCACAGGGGACGGTTCTATGTGTTAATTGATCTTTCTGAAAAACACACAGAACCGTCCCCTGTGCTAGAACCGTCCCCTGTGCTACAGAACCGCGAAGAAGTGCTTTATTTTTTGAGACCGACACTCAAAATGGAACCGGTCTAAATACCAGATTTTCAATATAAATTCGTAAACATATTCCTTGCACCACATTTTGTGCAAATTTTTTCACGATTATTATCGTTAGAACGAATTAGTGCTACAACGCCAAGATAAACCAATCCCGGAACAAACCCAAGCAGTAACAAACCGACTCCGATTACAAAATCCATAGGTCTTAATATAGGACCCACTTTCCAAGGTGCAATGTTGCCGCAATAATTGCATTTTGGGATTTCGTGATGAGTAGGAATAGTATTATTGGATTGATTACTTGTTTCAGCAACATTTACCGAAACAGAGTTGCCGCACATTGAGCAAAATTTAACATCATTATTAATTTCGCTTCCACATTTCGAACAAAACATAATATAGCCTCCAAAATATTTGTTTTATCTTATTTTATCCTACTTTATGCTACTTGTCAATATTTTTCGGCATTTTATCTTATAATATTTTTGAGGTGATAATCTTGAAACCCTTGAAAGAAAAAATAAGTATAACTATTGATAGTGATATTTTAGTAAAATTAAAAGAAAAAGCAGAATACGATGACCGTTCCCTATCACAATATATAAACATTGTTTTAAAGCAACACATAAAAGATATTGAAGACAAAAAATAAGCCGTGAAATTCACGGCTTATTTTTGTATAAAGAAAACCACGCGTTAGACGCGTGGTTCAATAAAGCCTATGGCGGCGAGTAAAAATCCCTGTGCTATTGTCATTTTTAATCACCGCCTTGGGTTACTTTTGATTGATTTTATTCTCAATCGTTATACAGGAAGATGTTAGCATTCTCTGTATTCTGCCGCAAAGGTTTCTATATCTTTTAAAGGTTTCAGCATCAATAGTAGTATTTGCGTATAAAAGCTTTAACCAGCTTTCTGTTTCAACACATTCTTTACGGGCGATTTTGAATTTTGATAGCATATCGGGCAAGCTTTGAGGGTATTGAGCTTCGGTGATATTTGCAAAAACACTTGACGAAGATTTGCGAATTTGAAATATAGTGTTGGAATTGTCTTTTATATCTAAAGCTTTACACAATTTTTCAATCTCAATTGCTAGTTCTTCAGAATATTTCATCAAAGGATTATTTCTCATAAGCTCACCTCACACAGATAGAATAACAGAAGTAATATCTGAATGCAAGCGAGAAAAATCAAGGCGAAGCCTTGTATGTAATCCGTCGAAGACGGAATGTAATCATCTCGAAGAGATGAATGTAATCAATCCGAAGGAAATACACCTACGGTGATGCCATACACGCTACGCGTGATTACATACGCCTATCGGCGATTACATACCAATCCTTCGAATTGGAT
>JAZQHW010000171.1:0-16715 GCA_045540795.1 Faecousia sp.
CAAAACGTCCGCCTGAGAGGCGAAAGCCATCTCCATATCCATCTGGTAGAACTCACCGGGAGTCCGGTCCGCCCGGGCGTCCTCATCCCGGAAGCAGGGTGCGATCTGGAAATAGCGGTCAAAGCCGGAGGTCATCAAAAGCTGCTTAAACTGCTGCGGTGCCTGGGGCAGCGCATAGAATTTACCGGGGTGGTTTCTGGCAGGCACCAGATAGTCCCGGGCGCCCTCGGGAGAAGATGCCGTCAGAATGGGTGTGGTGATCTCCAAAAAGCCGTGATCGGTCATTGCGGCACGGATAGCCGCCACCACCTGGCAGCGGAGAATAATATTCTTTTTTACTGCCGGATTCCGCAGGTCCAGATAACGGTACTTCAAACGGGTATTCTCATCGGCATCCTTACTCTTATTGATCTCAAAAGGCAGCTGATTGTGCCGGCACTTGCCCAATATATTGATCTCAGCAGGTACCACCTCGTTCTCACCGGTGGGCAGCTTGGGATTCTTGCTCTCCCGTTCCCGGACAACGCCGGTGACCTGAATGGTGGTTTCCTTATTGATGCTTTTGATAATACGCATCATTTCCTCGGTTTCCACCACGATCTGGGTAGTGCCGTAGTAATCCCGGAGAACCAGGAACGCAAAATTGGCGCCCACTTCACGGACGTTTTCCAGCCAACCGGCCAGTGTAACTTCTTTTCCTGCATCGGACAGACGCAGCTGACCGCAGGTATGTGTTCTGGATTGGAACATAACAGATTTCCCCTCATTATTATTTGATGATTTATTCTCTCACAAAACTTCAAAAAAGTCAATGACCCACAATAGAATACCCCATTGTTCCCCGGATTTTTTCTGCCAAATGCCTTTTCTTTTCAAATCCGGCGGACAAAACAATTACTTCTCAGCACAAAACGCACAAATTTGGAGCATTTACGATATTTATTATGTAATAACTATGCAAAAAATAAAAAAAATCACTTTTTTAGATTGATTTTACAAGACTTTTGGTCTACAATAGTCAAGCGAGTAAATTGGCGAAATTCTGAGCTGTGTACACCGGAGGTGACTTTTTTGCTGAACATTGTTCTGGTGGAACCGGAGATCCCTCAAAACTGCGGAAATATTGCCCGCACCTGTGCCGCTACCGGCGCACGGCTGCACCTGATCCGCCCTTTGGGCTTCGATATTTCTGACAAAGCAGTAAAACGGGCAGGTTTGGACTACTGGCATCTGGTAGATGTGCAGGATTACGAAAACCTGGAGGATTTCTTTAACCGAAATGATGTAAAGCAGATGTGGTGCCTCACCACCAAAGCACCCCGGAGCTATGCCCAGGCACAATTCCAGGACGGCTGCTACCTGTTCTTCGGCAAAGAGACCAAAGGGCTTCCCGAAGCTTTTCTGGACGCACACAGGCAAGCCTGTATCAAGCTTCCTATGCGTGCAGAAGCACGGAGTCTGAACTTAAGCAACAGCGTAGCCATCACAGTCTATGAGGCGCTTCGGCAGCTGGATTTCCCCGGTTTACAGGATTACGGAAAAATGCGGGATAATATCCCGATGATGGAGGAATGAAAATGAACTACAACAAGAAGTCTATCGAAGATATTGAAGTAGCCGGCAAGCGCGTTCTGTGCCGCTGTGACTTCAATGTCCCCACCAAGGACGGCAAGATCACTTCTGACAAGCGTATCGTTGCCGCTATGCCCACCATCGAGTACCTGGTAAACAAAGGTGCCAAGGTTATCCTCTGCTCTCATATGGGTAAGCCCAAGGGCGAATGGAAACCTGAACTGAGCCTGAAGGTCGTTGCTGAGCGGATCTCCCAGCTGCTGGGTAAGGAAGTGGTTATGGCGAACGATGTTGCCGGCGAGGATGCCAAGGCAAAGGCTGCTGCTCTGAAAGACGGCGATGTGATGCTGCTGGAGAACACCCGTTACATCAAGGGTGAGACCAAGAACGATCCCGAGCTGAGCAAGGCTCTGGCTGATCTGGCTGACATTTTCGTCAACGACGCTTTCGGCACTGCACACCGTGCCCACTCTTCCACCGCAGGTGTAGCTGACTACCTGCCTGCCGTTTCCGGTTACCTGGTACAGAAGGAAGTTTCCATTATGGGTAAGGCTCTGGCAAATCCCGAGCGTCCCTTCGTTGCAATCCTGGGCGGTGCTAAGGTTTCCGACAAGCTGAATGTTATCAATAACCTTTTGGAAAAGGTTGACACCCTGATCATTGGCGGCGGTATGGCTTACACCTTCCTGGCTGCTCAGGGTTACAGCGTCGGCAAGTCTCTGGTCGACAATGAGAAGCTGGATTACTGCAAGGAAATGATGGCTAAGGCTGAAACTAAGGGTGTGAACCTGCTGCTGCCTGTGGACACCGCAATTGCAGAGTCCTTCCCCAACCCCATTGATGCAGAGATCACCGTTGACTACGTTGACTGCACTGCAATTCCCGAGACCGCTATGGGTCTGGACATCGGTCCCAAGGCTTGCGAAGCTTTCGCAGCTGCTGCCAAGAGCGCAAAGACCGTTGTTTGGAACGGACCTATGGGCGTATTTGAAAACCCCACTTTGGCAAAGGGCACCATTGCTGTTGCTCAGGCTCTGGCTGACAGCGAGGCTGTTACCATTGTTGGCGGTGGTGACAGTGCAGCTGCCTGTGAGCAGCTGGGCTTTGCTGACAAGATCACCCACATCTCCACCGGTGGTGGCGCTTCTCTGGAATTCCTGGAAGGCTTGGAATTGCCTGGCATTGCTTGTCTGCAAGACAAGTAAGGACAGGCAATTCCGGGGACCCCGCAAAAGCGAATGGCTTTTGTGGGGAGAGGAAGAACAGCGGAACAGTTAAGTTTTGACCTGACAAGGTCAAAACGGATCATGTTACGCTTGTTCTGACGATGCCTGGCATTGCTTGTCTGCAGGATAAGTAATATTAATAAGTAACAACCCCCGAGGCGGGGCGATTGCCCCGCCTCTTCCACCATTTTAAATCATAACTTCGTCAATTCACATCGTTTACGATGTATACATATAAAGGAGAGGAAAAAATGAACAGAAAATACCGTAAGACCGTCATTGCCGGCAACTGGAAAATGAACAAGACCCCCAGCGAGACCAAGGAATTTATGACCCAGCTGAAGGCCATTATGCCCAAGGGTCGCTGGTGCGATATCGCCCTGTGCGTTCCTGCCGTTTGCATCCCCGCTGCTGTCCGCGCTATGCGTGAGACCCGTGTGGGCATCGGCGCTGAAAACTGCAATGCCAATCCCAGCGGTGCATACACCGGTGAGATCGCTACCAATATGCTGGTGGATGCCGGCTGTAAGTATGTGATCATCGGTCACTCCGAGCGCCGTGCTATGGGCGAGACTGACGCTGATGTCAATGCCAAGGTCCTGGCTGCTCTGGAAGCCGGTCTGATCCCCATTATGTGCTGTGGCGAGAGCCTGGAGCAGCGGGAAGCCGGTGTTACTTCCGAGTGGATCTCTATGCAGATCAAGCTGGGTCTGCAGGGTGTTCCCGAAGAGAAGATCCGCAAGGTGGTCATCGCTTACGAGCCCATTTGGGCAATCGGTACCGGCAAGACTGCTACCCCCGAGCAGGCTGAGGAAGTTTGCGAGAGCATCCGTACCGTTGTCCGCAGGCTGTACTCTACCAAGAATGCCCGTGCTGTTTCCAACCTGTGTGGCGGCAGTATGAATGAGAAGAACGCTTTCGAGCTGCTGGCTCAGCCTGACATCGACGGCGGTCTGATCGGTGGCGCTTCCCTGGTTCCCGGGAAGTTCGTACAGATCATCGAGGCAGCTAACCAGCCCACTGTGTAATCCCAAAACGGGGGTTGTCTTGACGACAACCCCCGTTTCTCTATTTACCAAAGGAGGGGTGCTATGGACACCGTAATTCTTCCTGCTGACGCACCGGAAACTGCCGCCCAGGCAGCCAATATTATCAAAGCCGGCAATTTGGTTGCCATCCCTACGGAAACCGTTTACGGTTTGGGCGCCAACGGACTGGATCCCACCGCCGTTGCCAAAATATTTGAAGCCAAGGGCCGTCCTCAGGACAACCCCTTGATCCTGCACATCGCAGAAGCCAGTCATATGGAAAGCATTTGCCACAGCATCCCGGAAAGCGCTTACCGGCTGGCAGAAGCTTTTTGGCCGGGACCCTTGACGATAGTGCTTCCTGCCCGGGATACCGTTCCCAAATGCACCACTGCCGGTCTGCCCACTGTGGCAGTGCGCTGCCCTGACTGTGCCGTGACCCGGAAAATCATTGCTTTGTCCGGCGTTCCCATCGCCGCACCCTCTGCCAACCTTTCCGGAAAGCCATCCACCACCACCGCAGAGCACGTATATCACGACCACAAAGGCAACATCCCCCTGATCGTGGACGGCGGTCCTTGCCGGGTGGGTGTAGAATCCACCATTGTGGATCTGACAGAGGAACGTCCCCGGCTGCTGCGTCCCGGCGGTATTACCCCGGAAGCGCTGATTTCCATACTGGGTGACCTGGTGGTGGACAAAGCCGTCACTGCCCAAATTGATAAGGATGCCGTAGTAAAAGCACCGGGTATGAAGTACCGCCACTATGCCCCCCAATGCCAGGTGGTGATCGTGGCAGGCAGCAGTGAAGCTGCCGCCCGGTATATTCACAATCACTACACACCAAAAGACCGGGTATTGTGTTTTGAAGAGGAGCTTCCCCTTTACCGGGATTGCGCCCCCCTTGCTTACGGAAAAGCCTCTGACTTAAACTCCCTGTCTGCCGGGCTCTTTGCTGCCCTGCGGAAGCTGGACGATCCTGCCATTGGCACCGTCTTTGCCCGTTGCCCGGAGGGGGGCGGTATTGCCTATGCCGTACAAAACCGGCTGAAAAAGGCAGCCGCTTTCCATATCATCGATGGGGAGGTTGCGCTATGATCCTGGGAATCACCGGCGGCACCGGATGCGGAAAAACCACCGCTTTGGATGTGATCCGTTCCTTAGGCGGTGTGGTGCTGGACTGCGATGCCATCTATCATCAGCTGCTGCAAACAGATAAAAATCTTCTTGCCGCCATTGAAAACCGCTTCCCCGGAACGGTGGAAAACGGTGCCCTGCAGCGAAAAAAGCTGGGTGCTATCGTCTTTTCCGACAAAGCCGCCCTGGCTGACCTGAATAAGATCACCCACGGTGCTGTTAAGGAAGAAGTCCTGCGGCAATTAGCACAGAAACCCAAGCTGGCTGCCATCGATGCCATCGGCTTGTTTGAAGGAGGCTTGGCAGAGTTATGTCAACTTACTATTGCCATTACTGCTCCTAACGAAGTGCGGGTCAGCCGCCTGATGGCACGGGACGGGATCCCGGAGGAATATGCCAAAGCACGGATCGCTGCCCAGCGTCCTCAGGAGGAATTTTCCCAGCTTTGTGACTATACTCTGGTCAATGACACCACCCGGGAAGCCTTCCAGGAGGAATGTCTTGCATTTTTCCGCCAGCTGGGTATAATAAAAGAAAACCTTTGAAAAGGAGAACGATCATATGACTACCGAAGAACTGCGCGAATCCCTGCTGTTTGAGCAGAAAAACGGCTATTCCACCATCACCCCGGCAGAACGGGCTGAGATGGAGGACTACTGCAAGCGCTATGCCGCATTTATGGATGCCTGTAAGACAGAGCGTGAAGCCACCACCTGGACCATTGCTTTGGCAGAAGCCAACGGCTTTAAGGCATTTGTCCCCGGTATGGCTTTAAAGCCCGGTGATAAGGTCTATAAGAACAACCGCAACAAGAGCCTGCTGCTGGCAGTGATGGGCAGCGCATCCTTGAACGAGGGTGCCAATATCTGTGCCGCCCACGTGGACTCTCCCCGGATGGATCTGAAGCCCACACCTCTGTACGAGGACTCTGAAATTGCTTACTTCAAGACCCACTACTACGGCGGTATCAAGAAGTATCAGTGGCCCACCGTGCCTCTGGCACTCCACGGTGTTGTCTGCCGCAAGGACGGCACTACCGTCACCGTCACCATCGGTGAAGAGGATACCGACCCCGTCCTGGTGGTCTCTGACCTGCTGATCCACCTGTCTGCCGATCAGATGAAGAAGACCCTGGCAGAGGGTATCGTGGCAGAGCAGCTGAATGTGATCCTGGGCACCGAACCTTTGGAGGGCGAGGGTGCTGATCTGGTAAAGCTGCATATTATGAAGCTGCTTAACGAAAAGTACGGCTTCGTGGAAGCCGATTTCCGCTCCGCTGAGCTGACCATCGTACCTGCCGGCAAGTGCCGTGAGGTAGGTTTGGACAGAAGCCTGCTGGGTGCCTACGGTCACGATGACCGGGTCTGTGCCTTTGCTCAGATCGATGCCATGATGGCATTGGATACCCCCAAGCATACCGCCGTGTGCATCCTTGCTGACAAGGAAGAGATCGGTTCTGTGGGTGTTTCCGGTATGCAGAGCCAGGTGTTCGACACCTTTATGCAGGATCTGTGTGATGCCACCGGTGCCAGCCTGAACCGCTGCTTCGAAAACTCCTTCTGTCTGTCCGCTGACGTGACCAATGCCTTTGATCCCAACTTCGCTGAAACCTGCGACAAGCGGAACAACAGCCAGCTGAACTACGGCATTGCCATTGTCAAGTATACCGGTGCCCGGGGCAAGAGCGGCGCTTCCGATGCCGCAGCCGAGGCAATGTACCATGTCCGTAAGGTTCTGGACGATGCCGGTGTCTGCTGGCAGCCTGCCACTATGGGTAAGGTGGACCAGGGCGGCGGCGGTACCGTTGCCTGCTATATGGCAAACCGCAATATCGTCACCGTAGATGCCGGTGTTCCCGTTCTGTGTATGCACGCACCTATGGAGCTGGTCAGCAAGCTGGACTGCTATATGACCATGCGCGCCTGCAAAGCCATCTACCTGGCATAATTCATCATCCCACTGAAAAACCCTGCCAAAGTTACACAACTGCGGCAGGGTTTTATTGCTCTTTAATAAATAATTATTGACATTCAATAATTCTCGTGGTATCATCCCCTGTGAAAGGGGATGTTTTTTATGAAACAACGATTGGACACCACACATATCACCTTATGGGCAGGACGTTTGGCTGCCTTAGGGGTTTTTGTTCTTCTGTTTACATTGCCTGCCCTTTTGGACTGGTACTGCCAATACCGTGCGCTGCTGCCATTGGAGCGGACTGCTCTTACCGTTGCCTTTTATCTGTGCGCCGGGATCATCTTTATCGCCCTTTGGAATATGGACACCCTTTTGCGGCGGATCCAATGCGGGCAGGTATTCACCCGGGAGAATGTGCAGAGTATCCGTATTTTGACCCGCTGCTGCGCCGGGGTATGCCTGATCTGTCTGCCTGCCTCTCTTTGTTATTATCCTCTGATCTTTTTGGTCGTGGTTATGGGTTTTTTAAGCCTTGCGGTGAGCGTTGTATGCCGGGTAATGGATGCGGCGGTATCCATCCGGGAAGAAAACGATCTTACCATTTAAGGAGGATTCTATGGCGATCATTGTAAATTTGGATGTTATGCTGGCAAAGCGAAAAATGACCTCTTTGGAGCTTGCCCAGCGGATCGGTATGACCCAAGCCAATCTTTCCATTCTAAAAACCGGAAAAGCAAAAGCAGTCCGTATGAGCACGATGAATGAGATCTGCAAGGTTTTGGACTGCCAACCCGGTGATCTGTTTGAATATGTAAAGGAGGACGCATAATGGAAAACACCAACTGGAATGACAACTGGGAGCAGGTGCCCCCTGCCGCACCCAAGCGAGCCTTTCCCACCGAAAAAAAAGAACTGTTCTTTGGACTGTTTATTCTGCTTTTTGGTATGGCTGTATGCAATTTCATCCACCGGGGCGGCTTTAACTTAGGCTTTTCCATCGGTGCAGTATGCTGTATTCTCTGCAGCTTCTGTTATTTTCTGGTTTCCGGCTATCGCCCTACGGTTTACAGCAGTTTACTGCTGATCTTCAGCCTTGTTATTTCTGCCGCCTTTGCCCGTACCGATGATATTTTCGTTAAAACGGTTATGGTGGCATTTCTTGCCTTCAGTGTGAATTTAGGCTTTACCGTTATGACCGGCAAAGCACAGCGGGATCCGGGTCATTTCTCTACCCTGTGGGATGCACCCCGGGCGATTTTCACCCTGGGTATCGGCAAATCCGGAGAAGCCATCCGGGGACTGAACAAAAAGATCCGCAGCAGCGGCTCTTTGGGACAGAAAAGCGGTGCTTTCCTTTTGGGCATCGGCATTGCTGTACCGCTGCTTGCCATTATGCTGCCTCTTTTGATCCGTGCCGACGCTGCCTTTGACGGTATGTTGGCGCTTCTGCCGGAAATTCAGTTCAGCGACATCTTTTTCACCCTGTTCTTTGGTACGCTCCTCGCCTGTGTTCTGTACACCCGGGGCGTTGCCCTGAGCCTGGGCACCAAAGAGGAATCTTCTGCCCCTGCCAAGAAGAAAATCAGTGCCATTACCGTCAATACGGTTTTAAGCATCATTTGTCTGATGTACCTTGCGTATCTGGTCAGTCAGCTGGCTTACTTCTCCGGCGGTTTTTCCGGGATCCTGCCGGAGGGCTACTCTATGGCAGAATATGCCCGCCGGGGCTTCTTTGAAATGGCTTGGCTCTGTGCCATCAATCTAGGGATCATTGGACTGAGCCTGGGACTGATCCGGAAAGAAAACCGGGCACCCCTTGCCTGTCGGCTGCTCTGTCTGTTTATCGGTTTGATCACCTTGTTTATGGTGGCTGCCGCCAGTGCCAAAATGTTCCTGTATATCGATGCCTACGGTTTGACCCGACTGCGGGTACTGACCCAGATCATTATGCTGTTTTTGGCGCTGTCTACTCTGTTGGTTATGCTCTATCTGTTTATTCCCAAGCTTCCCTATATGAAAGCCGTGATCCTCATTGCGCTGCTTCTGGGTGCCGTCACCATATGGGCAGATGTGGATACCCAGGTGGCAACCTATAATGTGGATGCCTATTTATCCGGCAAGCTGGAAACCATAGATATCCGGCACATTTCCCTGCTGGGCAACGGTGCCGTTCCTCAGCTGCACCGGTTATCTCAGGAAGCACCGGATCCTGCCATCCGGACTGCTGCTGCAAACTACTTGAAAATTTCCCGTCCCATTGCCATTGACGATTTCCGGGACTGGAATTATGTCAATCAAGAAGCTGCCAAATATTGTACCGTTACCGGGACACCCTAGACTGAGAGGCTGTTTCGGTTGGCGCTGGAATTTCCGGTTTACTTTTCCCGGAAAGGATGATAGAATAATAGAATCACAATGAAGGAGGTGACGCCATGCGTCGGTTTTTAGGTCGGATCTGGGAAGCCTTCCGAAAAGGAGATCTGGTGCTTCTGCTTTTATGCGTGGTCGCCACCGCTTTTGGCTGCCTGATGATCGCAAGTGCCACCAATGCCAGCACCACTGGTCCTATCCGATATCTGTTGATCCAGCTCCTGGCATCCGGTGCCGGCATATTTGCCTATGTTTATTTCTCCTCTTTGGATGCGGAATTTTTCTCAGAGCATCGGCGTACTCTGGTGGTTTTCAACACTGTACTACTGCTTCTGCTGATCCCCTTCGGTCAGACCATTTCCGGTAACCGAAGCTGGCTGCATTTCCCTTTCCTGCCCTTTAATATTCAGCCTGCAGAAATTTGTAAGATCACTTTCATTCTGATCATGGCATCGGTTATGACCTCCCATCAGAACAAGCCTTCTCACATCCTTGCCATTTTTCATATGGCGATGCATTTGATTCTACTGTTCGGTGTAAACTATATCATTTCCGGTGATATGGGTGTTTCCCTGATCTTTGCGTTTATTTTTGTAGGAATGGCATTTACCGGCGGTGTCCACGCTCTTTGGTTTATCGGTGCCATCGGTACGATCGTTGTTTTGGCGCCCATTGTTTGGGAACTGATGCCGGACAACTATATGAAAACGCGTATTGCCGTTCTTTTCGATCCCTCTTTGGATGCCAACGGTACCGGTGCTCTGTATCAAACCGTTCGTGCTCTTCGCTCCCTTACCGGCGGTGGTCTTACCGGTCAAGGTTTGTTCCAGGGTCACCGTACCCAAACTCAGGGTGCGCTTTTCGCCCAGCATACAGACTTTATCTTCTGCGCCATTGGCGAAGAACTTGGCTTTATTGGCTGCGCCCTGGTTTTGGTGCTTCTGTTTTTGATCGTCGGTCGGTGCATTTGGGTGGGTATGCGCAGCCCGGATACATACCGTCGACTGATCTGCTTCGGTGTGGCATCTGCTTTGGTGTTCCAGATCTTTATCAATGTAGGTATGTGTATCGGTGTTGCGCCGGTTATCGGTTTGACCTTGCCTTTCATCAGCTACGGCGGTTCTTCCATCATTACTCTGTACGCAATGCTGGGCTTTGTTTCCGGTGTTTATGCCCACCCCTCCCCAACCAGTCACGAACGGTATATCCGTCCCAAATACTAAGGAGTTTATTATGAAAGCTTTTATGGATCAGGATTTTCTCCTCACGACAGAAACCGCAAAGCATCTATATCACGATTACGCTAAGAAAATGCCCCTGGCAGACTATCACTGCCATCTGAACCCCCGGGAGATCTACGAAGACCGCCGGTTCAACAACCTCACCGAGGTTTGGCTGGGGGGTATGGACGAAGCCGGTAACCTTGCCGGTGACCACTATAAATGGCGTTTACTCCGGGCAAACGGTGTTTCCGAGGACTATGTCACCGGAAATAAGCCTCCCTATGAACGGTTCTTGAAATTTGTACAGGTTTTGGAGGTTGCCATCGGCAATCCTATGTACCACTGGTGTCATTTGGAGCTGCAGCAGTTCTTCGGTGTCACCGAGCCCTTAACAGAAGAAAGTGCCCCCCGAATCTGGGAGCACTGCAACAAGCTTCTGCAGACGTGCCCGGATATGACCGCCCGGGGACTGATCCGCAAGGCAAATGTTGCCTTCATCGGCACCACAGATGATCCCGTGGATTCTCTGGAATGGCACGAAAAAATCGCTGCCGATGACACCATCGATGTAAAGGTCTGTCCCTCCTTCCGTCCGGACAAGGCAATGAATCTGCACAAAGACGGCTTTGCTGCCTATATGGCACAGCTGGCAGCTTCCGTGGGAAAAGCATCCCTTTCCTCTGTAAAAGAAGTTTGCGACGCTTTGGTTGCCCGGATCGAATACTTCCATGCCCGGGGCTGCCGTGCCAGTGACCACGGCTTTGAGTATGTTCCCTTCCGGCATATTTCAGAAGCTGACGCGGATGCCGCCTATCAGAAAGCATTACAGGGCGAGGCACTGACTCAGGAAGAGATCGACGGTTATCAAACCACCTTAATGCTGGCAATGGGTAAAGCTTATCATCGGTTGGGAATCGCTATGCAGCTGCACTACTCCTGCCTGCGTAACACCAACGCCCGGATGTTCCGCATTCTCGGTGCCGATGCCGGCTATGACGCTATGGCACAGAACACCTGCGGTGGCAATGTGGCACAGCTTCTGTCCACTTTGGACGAAACAGAGCAGTGCCCCAAGACCATTTTGTACTCCCTGAATCCTGCCGATAACGAGCAGCTGGGCACCTTGATCGGCGGCTTCCAGGACGGTGTAATTCCCGGTAAGATCCAACACGGCTCTGCCTGGTGGTTCAACGATAACAAGACCGGTATGCAGGATCAAATGATCTCCCTTGCCAACTTAGGTCTTTTGGGTAACTTCGTAGGTATGCTCACCGACTCCCGTTCTTTCCTCAGCTATGCCCGGCACGATTACTTCCGTCGAATTCTGTGCGAACTCATCGGCACGTGGGTGGAAAATGGCGAGTATCCCAATTTGGATAGCTCCCTAAAGAAGATCGTAGAAGGCATCAGCTTCCTGAATGCCAAGCGCTACTTTAACATTTAAAAAAATCAGCCGAAGCATTAAAAACGCTTCGGCTGATTCTTATTTATATGGATTACTTGCAGAATTCCTTTGCCACTTCCACGATATGCTCTGCGGACAAGCCGAACTGCTTCAGCAGATCCACAGCAGGACCGGAGTGACCGAACTCATCGTTTACACCAATGCGCTTCACGGGTGTGGGCAGCTTCTCAGACAGAACACCGCACACAGCCTCACCCAAGCCACCGATGACGGAGTGCTCTTCACAGGTGATGATCTTGCCGCACTTCTTGGCAGCAGCCAGAACCAATTCCTCATCCAGGGGCTTGATGGTAGCCATATTGATGACCATTGCGTTGATACCGGCAGCAGCCAGTTCCTCAGCAGCCTTGATGGCTTCGTAAACCAGAAGACCGTTGGCAATGATGGCAACATCGGTGCCGTCCTTGACAACTTCGCCCTTACCGATCTGGAACTTATAATCCTCGCTATGGAATACCGGCACTGCCAGTCTGCCAAAACGCAGGTATACAGGACCGTTCATCTCGTAAGCAGCCTTAACTGCAGCCTTTGCTTCCACATCGTCAGCGGGGCAGATCACTGTCATACCGGGAATGGAACGCATCAGTGCAAAGTCCTCGCAGCACTGGTGGGATGCGCCGTCCTCACCAACGGAGATACCGCCGTGGGTAGCGCCGATCTTCACATTCAGGTGGGGATAACCGATGGAGTTACGCACCTGCTCAAAAGCACGGCCGGCAGCGAACATCGCGAAGCTGGATGCGAAGGGTACCAGACCGACGGTGGACATACCGGCAGCGATACAGATCATATTTGCTTCGGCAATACCACAGTCAAAGTGACGGTCGGGGAATGCCTTCTTAAAGGTACCGGTTTTGGTAGCACCTGCCAGGTCAGCATCCAAAACCACCAGGTTATCATACTGTGCGCCCAGCTCACTCAGAGCAGCGCCATAGCTGTCACGGGTCGCAACTTTCTTCATTTCAGCCATTTCTCAGCCCTCCAGTTCTGCCAGCTGTGCCTTCAGCTCGGTCATAGCCTGCTGATACTCAGCGTCGTTGGGTGCCTTACCGTGCCAGCCGGCATCATTTTCCATAAAGGATACGCCCTTGCCCTTCACCGTCTTGATAATGATGGCGCTGGGCTTGCCCTTGGTTTCCTTAGCATTTGCGAATGCAGCCTCGATGGCTTCGAAATCGTGACCGTCAATAGCCTGTACATAGAAGCCGAAGGACTCCAGCTTGTCCACGATGGGATACGGGCTCATAACATCTGCCACGTTACCGTCGATCTGCAGACCGTTGTTATCCACTACGATGCACAGGTTGTCCAGCTTATAGTGGGCAGCAGCCATACAAGCTTCCCAAACCTGGCCTTCCTGGATCTCACCGTCACCCAGCAGAGTGTAAACACGGTTTGCCTTGCCGGTGTGCTTGGCAGCCAGTGCCATACCGGTGGCAACAGAAATGCCCTGACCCAGAGAGCCGGTGGACATATCCACACCGGGAACGGTGTTCATATTGGGGTGACCCTGAAGGTAGCTGTCGATGTGCCGGAAGGTAGGCAGATCTTCCACGGGGAAGAAGCCACGGTTGGCAAGGGTAGCATACAGACCGGGGGTAGTGTGACCCTTACTCAGAACGAAACGGTCACGAGCTTCCCACTTGGGATTCTTCGGATCGATATTCATTTCCTTAAAGTACAGATAGGTAAACACCTCTGCTGCGGACAAGCTTCCGCCGGGGTGACCTGCCTTAGCGCCGTAGGTGGACTCAATTACACCCATACGGACCTTGCAGGCAGTGATTTGCAGTTGCTTTTTTTCACTGTTTGTCATGGTTTGCCTCCTTATGTTGTTGTCACGCAAAATCGCAGACATTTAGAATATATTACCATCGTTTTCCCCAAGTTGCAAGGGCTTTTACCCCTTTTGGGCAAAATATCTTTTATTTCTTCCCGCCGGACTCACTCCCCTGGCTTCTGCTCAGCTCTTCATCCCGGTATTGCAGGGGTGTTTTTCCTGTCACCTGCTTAAACCGGTAGCAAAAATAAGACTGAGAAGAAAAGCCGCACCGGGCAGCCAGTTCCTCCAGGGGCAGTTCTCCGGCAATAAGCCCTCGCTTTGCCGCATTGATCCTGTGCTTTAAGATCCGCTTTGCCGGTGTAGTGCCAAAAGCGGCAGTATATAGCTTATGGAAATAGGTAGGATCCAGATTACACATCTTTGCCAGTTTTTCCACATTCAGTTCCTCTGCGATATGATCCCGGATATACCGGTCCACCATCAGAAGATTCTGCTGATGCAGCAGCGTTCCCCGCTGATCCATTTGGATATTCTGGCAGTAACGTACCATCCGGGCAATGATCCGGCAGGCATAACTTTGCAGCTGCAGCCTGCCCACCAGCGTATGGGGGTTTTCCAGCGCAACCATCGTATGGATATACTCCACGATCCTTCTGGAATCCATCACCACAAAAAAAGGCGGCAGCTTATCAAGCACTTCGCATAACGCCTTATCCTCTGTGGAAATATTCAAAAAGCTGCATTTATAGGGAAATACTGAACGCAGCCGCTGCCCCGGCTTTGCCAAAAAGCAGGTGCCTTTCTTCACCGGGTAATATACGCCGTCCAACCAATGACCACCTTCGCAGTCCTCTGTATAAAACTCGAATTCATAGACGGTCACCATTTTGTCCCATCGTGAGCTTTCCACAGATTTCACTTTTGTGGAATCAAACACTTTATAGTTCGTTATCGAAAATGACAGGTTCTCCAAATCCCTCACCACCTATACCTTGATTGTAGCACAGTGTTCTCGTCTGTGCAACGCTTCAATGCCAGAAATCCAAAAAAGTCGTGGATAAAAAGAAATAATTCCGGGATAAGCCTTGACAAACTCGCCAAAAAGATGTTAACTACTCAATAGAAACAACTATACAAGGAGGTATCTTTATGCGGATCGGTATTGGTGGACTGCACCACGAAACAAATTCCTTTTCCAATATTCCTGTAACCTGGCAGGAAATGTCTTCTCTTAGTAACGTAGGAGAAAATATGATCCAGGTACATACCAATGTTCAAAAATATATCGGTGGCTTTATCCAAAAAGGATTGGCGCTGGGTATCGATATCGTACCTGCCGCTATGGTATATCTGACCCCCTCCGGACATATCACCCGGGAGGCTTTGGAAAACCACCGGGATCAGATCGTGGATATGTTATGGGCTGCTCATCAGGAAAAGCCTTTGGATGCCATTGCCCTGAACCTGCACGGCGCCGGTGTGGCAGATGACTATCCCGATGCTGACGGTGAGATCCTTCGGGCTGTCCGGGAAAGATTCGGCAATGAGATCCCCATTGGCATTGCCCTGGATCTCCATGCCAATGTCACCGACCAAATGATACAATACGCGGACCTGTCCATCGGTGTTAAGTGCTATCCCCACGTAGATGAATACGAAACCGGTATGCAGGTAATGGAGTTGCTGGCAGATATGGTTACCAACAGCTGGAAGCCCTGTAAAAGCATCGTCCGGCTGCCCTGGCTACTGGTACCTGCCGAGGGTGTATCCACCTCCGGTCCTGCCCACGCAGTCCAGCAGCAGTGTCTGAAAAGAATCGCCGATCATAACGATCTTATCGATGTGACCTTCTTCCACGGCTTCCCGTACTCCGATATTGATCAGGCAGGTGTCACCGTTACCGCTATGGCAAAGAACCAGGCAACCGCTGACCAAATTGCCCGGGAAGTGGCAGAGTATGCCTGGTCCCACCGTCGGGATTTTGCCGTACCTGCCTATTCTGCCCAGGAAGCCTTTGATTTGGCAGTTGCCATTCCCCGGGCCAACGGACCTGTTGTAATCAATGAGTCCTCCGACAATACCGGCGGCGGTGCCCCCGGTGACGGTACGCACCTGCTCCGGGAGATGCTGAAACGAAACCTTCCCAACACCGCCTACGGATACATTTACGATCCTCAGGTTGCCCGGCAGGCAGAAGCTGCCGGTGTCGGCAATACCATCGACTGTGAGCTGGGAGGCAAAATGGATAATCTCCACGGTGAACCTGTCAAGCTTACCGGTGCCTATGTAAAATCCATCTCCGATGGCAAAGCAATAAACTATGCCAAAATGCACTACGGTGCCATCCGCAACATCGGCAAAACCGTTTGTCTGGTGGTGGGTAATGTCAGTATCGTAGTAGGTTCTGCCCGTACACAGCCTATGGACGACTCCGCTTTCCGTTTAGGTGGACTGCGGTATGACCTTCTGGATATCGTTGCGCTGAAATCCTCCCAGCATTTCAAGGGCTGGTGGGCAGAACGTGCCAGCGGCATTGTTCCCTGTGACTCCCCCGGTATCCATTGCGCTGATCTGACAGTCTTTGATTTCAAAAATACCAACACCAAATACTATCCCCTGGAGGACGCCCAATGGAGTTAACCAAAACACTTCGGCAGGATGCTGACCGAATCATTTCCTATGCCATTAAGCAAGTACAGCCGGACGCTGCCGTCCGCCGTGCTCTGGAGGGGAAAGAATTTCCCGGCAAGGTTGTTTTGATCGCAGCCGGCAAAGCCGGCTGGCAAATGGCAAAGGCTGCCCGGGATGTGATGGGTGACCGGATCTGTAAAGGTGTGGTCATCACAAAATACGAACACGTAAAAGCTCCCTTGGGAGATTGGAGCTGCCGGGAAGCCGGGCATCCGGTTCCCGATGAAAACTCCTTTTCCGCTACCCGGGAAGCTATGGAAGCAGTCTCCGGACTGCAGCCGGAGGATACCGTTCTGTTTCTGC
>JAZQHW010000172.1:0-16622 GCA_045540795.1 Faecousia sp.
ATATAAGCACGACGGTGCAGTATCCTAGTCGGAACGACCGGCTTCCAGGTAGGGCCTAAAAATCCTATGAAGGGCATATCGATGAAGTCCCTGGTGCCTGCTTTTTACGCCCAGTTTAGGGTGGGTGCTGGGGGTTAAGGATTCCGGGCGCGCTCCAATGGCATGGAGCATACGACCCGGTTTCCGCGGAGACCCGGTATTGTGTGACGTGGTTGAGAACTCCAATTGATTGGAAGCCGCAACGCACACGAGCTGGGTATGAACCTGCAAGGTGGTGCGCAGAATCGCGTGCTGCGTGCAGTGTAGCCTGCCTTGAGTGAGTATGCTGGGAAAGAGGACAAGCGTCTGTATGTGGTGGCCACACATCTGGCGTCATCGCTTCTGGAAACCATCCTTGCAAAAGAGGCTAAGAGTTGATTGATTTTGCGGTGGAAAACACCTAGGCTGTCTTAACGGGGCAGACAGAGGATTACAGTACGGACTAAGTGGCAATCGGGTACACAAGTCGGCAACACTTGTGCGGACAGATCAAACGGGAACGGCTTGCACGGCAACGGCAAGTTCTGTTCGGTGAAATACAACCCGACCTAAGCCGTAAGATTTATTCTGTCTGTCACCGTCAACTTCACATTAAAGGAGATATATCCCGTGTCAAAACCGGATCACGCTACCCAAAAGAATGGACATAACAAATCAATTCGCTGGGTTGTTGCAATCTTTTTCGCAACGATTTTTATATCCGGAGCAATTTCATTTATTTCTGAGGAGATAATGCAGCACAGTTCTATTTTTGTTGCTTTTGCCATTCTTCTTATTATTGTTTTGATTGGTATTCTCTTTGATATAATTGGTGTTGCTGTGACATCAGCAGACGAAAAGCCCTTTCATTCGATGGCTGCCCGTAAAGTACCCGGAAGCCTGGAGTCAATTCGTTTGCTTCGCAGCGCAGAAAAAGTAAGTTCCATCTGTAATGATGTTGTGGGCGATATCTGCGGTGTTGTATCCGGTGCCGCTTCTGCAACCATAGCGGTGCAGATCGTATCGAAAGCGGATCTTCAATGGCCGGATGCCGTTGCTCTTGTGATGTCTGCTTTGGTGGCAGGTTTGACCGTTGGTGGAAAAGCCATCGGCAAAACATTTGCCATCAATTCCTGTACAAGAATTGTTTTTTCCGTGGGAAAGATCTTGTACCTTTTCGGTCATTTCCACGAAGTGTTTAAAAGAAATAAATCATAAGGTTGTGTTACCTTGTCACTGCTTGAAGAAATTCAGGGTCATAATGACCTGATTTGCTTAACTGAAGAGGACAGAGATCAGCTATGCCGGGAGATCCGGGAATTTCTTGTTTCCCGTGTTAGTAAAACCGGTGGACACCTTGCGTCTAATTTAGGTGTGGTTGAGCTTTCTGTTGCCATAGAAACGGTTTTTGATACAGCTGTTGACCGTTTGGTCTTTGATGTTGGACACCAGTCCTATGTGCATAAGCTCCTTACTGGACGGCAGAAGGATTTTGACAATCTGCGCCAGTTTGGGGGGATGGCAGGTTTTCCCAAACCCAATGAGAGTGTCACAGATGCATTTATTGCCGGTCATGCTTCCAGCTCTGTATCCATTGCATTGGGAATGGCAAGAGCAAGAAGCTTACAAAATGAAAAGTATAATGTCATTACCCTTTTAGGCGACGGTGCCGCCACCGGTGGTATGGTTTATGAAGGACTGAACGATGCAGCAGTCAGCAATGAGCCGATGATCATTATTTTAAATGACAACGCGATGTCCATTGACAATAATGTAGGTGGAATGGCTTCTCATTTGTCTAACCTGCGAACCAAGGAACGTTACATTGGAATGAAACGAAAGTACCGCAACTTCCTGGAAAAGATTCCGTGGGGCGGATTAGTGTTAAGAATCACAAGAAATTTGAAAGATCGTATTCGCAGAATGTTGATTCCCAGTACGATTTTTGAAAGTATGGGATTTACTTATTTAGGTCCTGTAGACGGACACGATGTGGAAAATCTTATCAGTCTGCTTCGGATTGCAAGGGATATGGACCGCCCCGTTCTACTGCACGTTTTAACAAGAAAAGGTAAGGGATATCAGCCTGCTGAGAAGCATCCCAAGCTGTTTCACGGAGTTGGAAAGTTTGATCCACTAACAGGAGAAATTCCGTCCAATCCCAAGGAGACCTTTTCCGCTGCCTTCGGCAGAACGATGTGCGATTTAGCCGGGGAAAATCCTCAGGTTTGTGCAATCACCGCGGCAATGCCCGGCGGAACGGGACTTTTGGATTTTAAGAAGCAATACCCCAACAGAATGTTTGATGTGGGTATTGCGGAAGAGCACGCAATGTCAATGGCAGCCGGTCTTGCCAAGCAGGGAATGGTGCCGGTGATTGCGTTGTATTCCACTTTTTTACAGCGTTGTTACGATATGATCCTACAGGACGTGTGTATGCTGAAATTGCACGTAGTGATCGCTGTAGACCGTGCAGGTCTGGTGGGTGAAGATGGAGAAACCCATCACGGTGTATTTGATGTAGGCTTTTTAAGACAGGCACCGGGTTTGACCTTGCTGGCACCGGCAAGCTGCTTAGAACTGCAACAGATGCTCCGCTGGTCTGTAAACTGCCAGAATGGCCCTGTTGCCATCCGTTATCCCAGAGGCGGTAACGGGTGCTATTCTGACGCTGCCTGGGATATCAACAACCCGGTTGTTCTTCACCGTACCGGAGAAAAGATAGCAATCGTTACTTACGGTACGATGGTGAATCAAGCAATGGAAGCTGCTGATATTTTGCAGGATCAAAATATCGATGTATCTGTAATTCGGCTTACGCAGCTTCACCCGATGCCGGAAGAACCGCTTATAGCAGCGCTCACAGGCTTTCAGCACGGCATCGTCCTGGAAGAGGTATGCAGCAGCTCCGGCTTGTATGAGAGTATTGCTGCCTGTGCAAGTGTTGCACTTCCGGACTGTGTAATACATTCTATGGACTTAGGCACTGGATTTGTTACCCATGGTGCTGTGAACAGACTTTATGCCAATTATGGTTTGGATTCTCAAGGAATTGTAACGTATATTCAAGAGGTGTTGAATCGTGAAGGATAAAAAGCGACTGGATGTTTTGCTGGTGGAACAGGGCTATGCGGACTCCAGAACAAAAGCACAGGCAATCATAATGAGCGGCTCTGTTTACGTCGACGGACAAAAGGCAGATAAGCCGGGGATGTCCTATGATGCGGCAAGTATTTCTCTGGAGGTCAGAGGTGCGGTGTGTCCCTACGTAAGCCGTGGTGGTTTGAAACTGGAGAAGGCTTTACGGGATTTCGGTGTGGACCCAACGGGATATGTATGCAGTGATTCCGGTGCATCCACCGGTGGATTTACAGATTGCCTGCTGCAGCAGGGCGCAAAGAAGGTTTTTGCCATCGATGTGGGGTACGGACAGCTGGATTGGAAGATCCGTTCTGATCCCCGTGTTGTGGTGATGGAGCGCACAAATGTCCGGTATGTGACACCGGAACAGCTGGGAGAACCGCTGGATCTGTCTGTAATTGATGTAAGCTTTATTTCATTAAAGATCGTATTACCTGTCATTAAAACTTTTTTGAAGGAAAACGGTCAGGTCCTTTGCCTGATCAAACCGCAGTTTGAGGCAGGTAAGGAGAAGGTCGGTAAAAAAGGCGTTGTGAGAGAACCGGAAACCCATAAAGAGGTTTTGCACAATTTTGTGGCATTAACAAAAGAAATCGGTTTTACAATTCTTGGGTTGACATTCTCACCGGTAAAAGGACCGGAAGGAAATATCGAATTTCTCGCCCATTTGACACTGGCTGACCAACCGGGGATTGAACCGGATACAGATCTGGTGGTTCAACAGGCACATTCGACACTGAAGGGATGATACAGATGAAAAAAATCGTATTAACACCAAATCCCTATCGGGACAAATACTTTCAAACGGTAAGGACTGCTTGGGATATCCTCCGTAAAAGCGGAGTAGATGCAAAGATCTGCCTGCCTTTTGAGGTGGATCGTTCCTATGATCTGCCCAGAGATATTCGCTTTGCGCGCCTTGACCGTGAGTTACCCACGGCGGATGCTGTGATCTGCTTTGGCGGCGACGGAACGATTTTGCATATGGCAAAGGCTGCAACCCGTCAGGGAGTTCCCATTTTAGGCGTGAATATCGGAACAATGGGCTTTATGGCGGAATTGGAGTCAACGGAGCTGTCCCTACTTTCCCGGCTTGCAAAGGATGATTTTTCCATAGACGAGCGAATGATGCTGGATGTGACCTGTCACCGTGACAGAGATATTATTTTCCACGATATTTGCTTAAATGATGCCGTGATCACGAAGGGGGCAGTTGCCCGGATCGTACATTTATCTGTCAAATGCGACGGTGTTCAGGTAATGGAATGCGGTGGCGACGGCATTATTGTTGCCACGCCTACGGGTTCTACTGCTTACAGCCTTTCTGCGGGTGGTCCCGTTGTTGAACCTGAGGCACACAGTATTATCATTACCCCCATCTGCGCCCACGATGTTGCAAGCCGCTGTATTGTTGCATCTGATAAGCGTGTGATTACCGTGGGTATGGAGCGTAATGCAAAGAGAAACGCGTTTCTCTCTGTAGATGGTGGAAAAGCCCTGCGTATGAATATGGGAGATGTGGTCACAATTCGTAAATCTCAGCTTCGCACAAAGCTGATTCGTTTGAAAGACCGCAGCTTTTATGATGTTGTGAATGTTAAATTCAGAAATAATTGAGGTGAAGGAAAATGAAAAGTCAAAGACAGGCAAAAATTCTTGAAATCATTTCAACCAGAAATGTGGAAACCCAGGAGCAACTTCTGGATGCGCTGCAAAAAGAAGGTTTTCGTGGCACCCAAGCTACCATATCCCGGGATATTAAAGAACTCCGTATCGTTAAAGAATTGACAAGTATCGGTACCTATCGGTACACAACTTCCTCAAGCGAAGTATCCGGTTCCTTTTCCTCAAAGTTAAATACCATTTTCAAAGAATGTGTCATTGGCATTGACTATGCACAGAATATTATTATTGTGCGCACACTACCGGGACTGGCTTCTGCTGCCGGCTCTGCAATCGATGCGATGAATTTGAGTCTGGTTGTGGGAACTCTTGCCGGTGACGATACGGTTATGATCGTAATGCGGGACAATAATGCTGCTGCTGCTTTTTGCGGCGAGATCAAAAATTTAATTGCCTGAAAATGGAGGAATTTTCTCGTGCTGAGTCTTCTGCATATTGAGAATATTGCGGTAATCGAGTGTGCCGACATTTCCTTTGACAACGGCTTTAACGTTTTAACAGGTGAAACAGGCGCAGGTAAATCCATTGTGATCGATGCTATTTCTGCGATTTTAGGTGAGCGGGCGTATCGGGATATGATTCGTACCGGTGCTGAAAAGGCATCTGTTCGGGCGGTGTTTGCAGATGTTCCGGAATTAAACTGGTTTGCTGAAAATGGTGTCGAGTACGATTCTGAAGTTGTGATTCAACGGGATATCTATATGGACGGAAAGAATATATGCCGTGTTAACAGTATTCCGGTTACCGTGTCCATCCTGCGCTGCTTAGGAAGAGAGCTGATCGATATTCACGGTCAGCACGATTCTGCATCACTGTTTGATGAAGCCACACACCTGCAGTACCTGGACGCCTTTGCAGGCAACGGTGAATTGCGGGAAGCATATCTTGAAAAATACAAAGTGGCTTCCGACCTGCGTTCTGAGATCCTCCTGCTGCGTATGGATGAAGGGGAAAAGCTCCGCTATATGAAAACTCTTCAGTATCAAATTGAGGATATTGAAAAGGCAAATCTGCAACCGGGAGAGGATGAATCCCTGGAGGAGCGGAGAACGGTTTTGCAAAACGCAGAGAAGCTTAGCGACGGTCTTCGCTTAGCATCGGAATGTTTATACGGTTCTGAGGAAAATGACGGTGCCGCATCCCTGTTAACGGAGGCTGAATATGCACTTTCCCGCCTTTCCCGATATACCGATTCTTTTGATCCCCTTCGCCAGCGGATTTCTGACCTGATGTATCAGGTGCAGGATGTTGCGGAAGAGGTAAAAGATGCTTGTAATGATCTATCCTATTCAGCAGATGAACTGGAGCAGATCGAATCCCGTTTGGATGTGATCCACCGTTTGCGGAGGAAGTACGGGGCAGACTGTAACGCGATCCTTAGCTATTTGGAAGAAGCAAAACAGAAGCTGGATGAGATCGTATTTGCTGACGAACATATGGAGCAGCTGAAAAAGAAATTGGACAAAGCAGAGGCAGAAGCCTGGGAAGCGGCAAAGAAGCTTCGCTTGAACCGTATGGAGGCTGCTGAGCTGTTAGCATCCCGAATCCTGACGGAGCTGAACCAGCTGGATATGCCAAAAGTGCAGTTCCGTTGTGATTTTACCGAAACAGATCTGACTGCCGACGGTGCTGATTCCGTTGCGTTTTATATGTCTGCCAATGTTGGTGAAGCCTTAAAGCCCATCAGTAAGGTTGCTTCCGGTGGCGAGCTGGCGCGTATTATGCTGGCTATGAAGAATGTTTTGGCAGAAAAGGATCATGTAAGTACGCTGATCTTTGATGAAGTGGATACCGGTGTTTCCGGTCGTGCTGCCCAGAAGGTTGCGGAAAAACTCCGTAGTGTGGCGAAAAACAAGCAGGTATTGTGTGTGACCCACTTGCCCCAGCTGGCAGCGCTGGCAGACACCCATTTGCTCATTGCCAAGGGTGAACGCAACGGCAGAACCTACACCACAGTTACGCCCCTGGATACGGAGGGCAGAAAGCTGGAGCTTGCTCGTATCATTGGCGGTTCCAATATTACAGAGAATACATTAAAGAGCGCAGAGGATATGCTGTTGCAAAGATAGTTAGTCATTTTGGAGAAAAGAGGTCTTTATGCAATTTGGTTTTGGAATTGCCAGTATTACTCCCCAAGGTGGTAAAGTTGCGATAGCAGGACGAATCCCGACACGGTTAACGGATCAGGTACACGATGATATAAAGGCGGCTGCTATGATCGTTGATTCCGGTAAGAATCGTTCGATCTGGGTTTGTTGTGATATGTGTCATCCTACTGCTGTACTGACCCAGGAAGTTGCTAATGAGCTTGCAAAAAGAATATCTGATTTTCACAAGGATCAACTCATTCTCAGCGCTACCCATTCTTCTGCCTGTACGCGTTTGGTGAATGATTATCTTACCATTAGCGAATTGTCTGATACTGAAGGAATGTTGTCCTTTGAAGAGGCTAGACGGCAGGTTCGGGACGGTATTGTAAATGCGGTTATGTGTGCCAGCCAGCGAATGACGCAATGTAGTATGTCCTTTGCCAAAGCAGATATCATTACCGGTTTATGCCGCAGAGTTTTGTACAGCAATGGCAAAGTAACTATGTACGGAAAAACGAACCGTGAGGATTTCGTTGGAATGGAGTATCCGGACAGTGGACCCACGCAGATCCTGTATTTTCATTCTGTAAAGGATAATGCTTTAGTTGGTATATTTGTGTCTGTTCCTTGTCCTGCCCAGGCAGATGAGAGCTCAGAGTATCTTACTGGTGACTACTGGCATACAGTGCGTCAGCGTATAAAAAGTGCTTTTGGTGAGAATGTTGTTGTAGTCGGTGCCTGTGCCAGTGCAGGCGAGCTTGCCCCAAGGCGCTTGTATGGCAGTTGTTACTACTCGACAAAGGGTTCGGACCGTGCTGTGGAATTGGGTAATCAAATTGCTGACAGCATTATCGCAAAAGAAAAGAATGTGCTGCGTGTATACAGTGAAGCTGAATTGTCACATAAACGAATCTCCTTGCAGTTGGATTTTCCTGTAAAACAGACTACTTTAGAGTCTGTCAAAGCGGCGGATGAATATTTTCAGAACCCGGAGAATTTTGACAGCAATGGTAAGCCCGTTAAGCCTGTTGAATGCAATAAGCACAAGTATTCCAGAAAGATTTGGCAATCCGGTAAAACCATCCATACTGCACAGATCAGCGCCTTAAAAATTGCGGATGTGCTGTTTTACACAGCACCGGTAGAGCTATATACTGCTTATGCGAAACGAATCAATTCCCGGTTCCCTGATCATCCGGTGTTTGATGTACAGCTTACCAATGATAATATGGGATATCTGCCCACAGCAGAGGCAATTGAACACGGGGGATATTCCACTTTTAACTTTAATACACTCACCGGTCCGGAGGGTGGAGAACTGCTGGTGTCAACGGTAAAAAAATTGTTGAATGAACTTGTTGAACAGGGCTGATTTTCGTTGTTTCATTATAAATTGAGCGCTCTCACTTGACATTCTATATCACTTTTGCTAATATATGTATAATGCATTGACGGGATGAAGTAGCTGTTTCCTCTCTTTCAGAGAACTGCCGGATGGTGCAAGGCAGCAAGTGAGCACTGTGAAATACCTCCCTGAGCGGCTTTCCTGAACATTCAGTAGGGAAGGACGGGTCAGCCCGGGATAGCTGAAAGCGTTGTTTGACGCTGTGAGGTCTGCGCTGTGAGGTGCAGATAAACCAGAGGTGGTACCGCGTAATTTACGCCCTCTGTCCTTTTGGACAGAGGGCTTTATTTTTTGGAGGATGATTATGAAATTGTATGACGAACTGGTAGCCCGTGGCTTGATCGCGCAGGTTACGAATGAAGATGAGATCCGTGAAATGATCGATAACGGAAAGGCTACTTTCTATATCGGCTTTGACCCAACTGCAGATTCCCTGCACGTAGGTCACTTTATGGCACTTTGCTTAATGAAGCGTCTGCAGATGGCGGGCAATAAGCCTATCGCACTGATCGGCGGCGGTACCGCTATGATCGGCGATCCCTCCGGACGGACCGATATGCGCAGTATGATGACCCGGGAAACCATCCAGCACAATTGTGACTGCTTCAAGAAGCAGATGGAGCGTTTTATCGAGTTTGGTGAGGGCAAAGCACAGATGGTGAATAATGCTGACTGGCTGCTGGATCTTAACTATGTGGACGTTCTCCGGGAAGTGGGTGCTTGCTTCTCTGTAAATAATATGCTCCGTGCTGAATGCTACAAACAGAGAATGGAAAAGGGCTTATCCTTCCTGGAATTTAACTATATGATTATGCAGTCCTACGACTTCTACTATCTGTATCAGAACTACGGCTGTAATATGCAGTTTGGCGGCAATGACCAGTGGAGCAATATGCTGGGCGGTACAGAACTGATCCGCAGAAAGCTTGCTAAGGACGCCCACGCAATGACCATCACACTGCTGCTGAATTCCGAGGGCAAGAAGATGGGTAAGACCGCATCCGGTGCCGTTTGGCTGGATCCCAACAAGACCAGTCCCTTTGATTTCTATCAGTATTGGAGAAATGTGGAGGATGCCGATGTCCTGAAGTGCATCCGTATGCTTACTTTTCTGCCTTTGGAAGAGATTGATGCTATGTCCGACTGGAAGGATGCACAGCTGAACACTGCCAAGGAGATCCTTGCCTTTGAGCTGACAAAGCTGGTACACGGTGAGGAAGAAGCTTCTAAGGCACAGGCAGCTGCCAAGGCTTTGTTTGTTGGCGGCGGTGACGATGTCAATATGCCCACCACTGAAATTACACTAGATAAGCTTACAGATGGCAAGATCGGTATTTTGAACTTAATGGTTGCCTGTGGCTTGGCAGGCTCCAACGGTGAAGCACGAAGACTGGTCCAGCAGGGCGGTGTCTTTGTCAACGATGAAAAGGTGCCGGATCATACATTTGCGGTTACTGAAGAAATGCTGAAAGATGGAGTAAAGATCCGGAGGGGAAAGAAGGTATTCCATAAAGCAATTATGGAATGATATCAACATTTGTTATAATATAGATAAGCGGGAGAAGTCACAAAAAATGTGATTTCTCCCGCTTGTTATAGTAGTAAGAAATGTTAATAATTTAAGGTTCCTGAACGCCTACCACGATACCACGGTCATCGAACAGCAGTTTTGTTGAGGCGCATTCGCTTACTTGTTTTGCAACCTCTTCGTTAAGGATAAGCAGTTGCTTCACATTTGTGCCTTCCATTAGGTATACAGAGTAATAGCCACTCTTTACCGGTAAAAATGCTGACATATCGCCGGGTTTCGGGTTTGTATAAACAAGACCGTCACTAACTGGTTCCAAAGGTACGCTTGTATAACCTTCCGCACGTTCTTTTTGTGCTTGTCCACTTTCCTGGAAACAAGTATTGATCAGTTCTGTCAGTTCAGCTTGAAGCAATTCTGCAGTACCCCTTGGATATTTTGCAGTACTTGCTTCATAGCTGTAGTAGTCGAAGGATGCGTCGTGGGCAAGATAGCGGTTGCCCCAGCCACCGTTTGCACAGGAGGCATAATATGTGTATGTGTAATTGGAATCGTCACGGACACCTTTGGCATGGACATCGAAAATCTCCCAGGGAGCAAAAACAATTCCAAAGTCACCAAAACCAAATGCGGTGATTTCGTTTTCTTTAATGGTTCCCGGTGCAACGAATGCTTTTTGTTTAAGATGTATAGAACCGGTCTCCAGTATCTGCATTTCGTTCATTGATTCAATTGCTGCAGCTGCAAGCATTTTTCCGTGTTCCTTATAACCTTTGTTGTGATTCTCAGAGCCGATTTGAGATGTGCAATTAATATTGCCACCACCGCCCAGAACAAAGGCTGCTTGACAATCCAGTTTCGCTTCCAACTCATCCCGGAGTGCGCCGGGATAATCAGCAGAAAGTCCATAATAGTTTTCGTTTTTGGTACCATAATAGTGGGATTGCCAATTTATCAGAACAATATCTTTGCCACCCTCTCGGGTAAATTTAATAATTTGCAGCAGATTATCTGCTTTCCAAATATGACCGTAGATTTGATCTCTGGGCAGTGTACCAAGCTTGTATCCTTGGTATGTAGCATCTGATAAGACATAGTGGCGTACATAGTTCAGATTGTCCGGACGTGAAAAGCTACCATACATTTGCGCTGGCTTTCGATCTGCAAGAGCGGTTTTTGCAGCTTCTACAGAACGTTCAACAAGTTGCAGATTCGCTTTGGCAACTGCACCGTTAGCAGAGCTGTCCGTATCGTACCCACTGTGGGTATGTGATGCTGTAAGGTGGATGTTTATCACAGGAATGCCTGTTTCAACATTCACTTTTTCTCGTATATCTTTCACGAGTGCTTCTGATGTGTTCAGAAGATCCAGACTATACAAAAGTACCGTATTTCCTTCTACATCGGAGAATGCAATACAAGTTGCATATAGAGGGTCAAGAACACCGTTAGAAATGCGCTCGTTATTGTCGCCAAATCCTGCGAGAGGAACAGGATCCATAGGCGTGATATCTACCTTTGCATATCCTACTGAAAAAGCGGTTATCTTATTGCTATCTTCGTTCGTGTTGTTGCTGTCACCACAGGCAGCAAGTAAACTAAGAGTCAAGATAGCTGTTAAAAGCATTATAATTAGTTTTTTCATCATATTTGCTCCTATCTACAATTATCAATCAAGGGACGCGCGAATCTCTGTAATTCTTGCAGATTTATCACCGCAGGTTTTTTGAACTGTAATACGAACTCGTTCTACATTTGTGTCTGCAAAATGATGGGTGCGTTTACGCATAAAATTATCACGAATCTCTGCAATGTTGATCCAATTATTTCCGTCAAACACTTCGACTGTATAATCACTTACACAGGTCGAGACTGTGGGATATTTTTTGTGCCAGTATGTACCGGGATTGGTCATATCTGTGTCGAATACCAAGCTAATAGTATTGATTATTTCCGGCTTTTCAAAATTGAGAATGAGCCACTGGGGAAGTGCTTGCTCCGGATCGGAGACCCACTCATAATCCTCCGCACTGATAATTCTGGAATGACCGTTAATAACATTGTCGGGTGCGCAATTTGCAAATACTTCTACAGGCTTTTTTAAGGAGAAATTAAGGCAGGTTCCACTTGTCCAGAACCACTTTCCGTTACTATCCCGTTCGCCGATTCTTCGATAGTTGGAAAGTTTAATTAAGGAACGCCAAGAAATACCTTCTTCAGCTTCAATCCACATTTGCAGATATGCACCTTCCAGGAATAATGCAGGATCAATTTTTATACAGACAGGGAAGAATACCCAAATTTCTCCCATAGGAGGAACCTCTGCTTCTGCAGAATATATCTTCTCATTGTTGCCAATCGTATCCAAATCGCCAATAGGCATAACGTTTAACTGAATTTTCTTTGCTTTTTGAAGAGATGAATGCAGTTTTACATATATTCCATTAATATCACCGTATTTAGGAGAGAATCCGGAAATAGTTGCTTTTGCAGTATCTAGTTTTACTAAAGGGCCTTCTGCTCCGTGTTTCGGAACATAGACCTCCTTTGTATTAACGCTGGAAGCAGTTGCTGTGGCACGAAGACAAGGATCGCCAGGATCTTCGTTCTTTAGCTCGGGGATATACTGGTCATTTTTGATCAACAATTGCTGTAACTGGTGAATATGGCGCTGGTAGATTCCTCTGGGAGACTCATTAAGCTTAATACACATTGCTGCTGCAGTACCTGCTGCTTGTCCTAAGGTTGCAATGGTGTTTTGTACACGAGTTGTACCCAATGCAATGTGGGTAACACTGATGTTTCTTCCTGCGAACAGAAGATTGTCAATATTAACTGAGTATAGGCAACGATAGGGGATTTGCGGCATAGGAACAGCTCTGGCACAATAAAGCGGACCTTCCTTGCCGGAATAGATACCCATAGGATGATGAACATCCAGCGCCCAGCCGGAGTAGGAGATAGCATCTTCAAACTTTCGACCACTTGTACAATCTTCTTGTGTAAGTATGTAATCGCCAATCAAGCGCCTGGATTCTCTGCGACCATCAATGACACTGGCAAAACGGAATTGTGTCTTTTTAAACGAATCTCTGCCGGACCAATGATTTTTCAGATGATCATAGAAACCGAGAATAACAAGTAACAATGCATCACGGGTCTGCTCTCCGTCCCACATATCGTCATATGTGTTTGGCGCTTCCAACCACCAGTACATTCTGGGTGTTTGGATTACACGACCAAATTCATCATCATCTTCCGGAAGCTTTGGTACCCATTCTGGAGCGTGGTATTCGATATCTTTCTCCGTATCAAAGAAGAAAGGCAGATTGCCGGAGCGTATACATCCGCTCATAGTCATAGTATCCGCAGCATTAGGAGCAATGTCTTCATTGTGCTGATATGCAGCTTCTCGACCAAAGCGATACTTTGCGCCGGCATAATAACCTAGCCAGCCGTCACCGGTGCAATCAATAAATTGTTTTGCTGTAAATCTTGTTTTCAACAGAGTATTGACGTTGAGTGCAATGACACCTTCTATGGTGGTATCGCTTATCATTTGTACATCTACTACATGATGATTACACAATACTGTTAAGTTTTCTTCAGCTTCTGTCAATTGCTCAATTGCCCGAGTCCAGTCGCCGATAATGTTATCTTCACGATCGCGGAGCCGGTGGATTTCCTCTGTAATTCCACCGGCACGGGCACGTGGGTGTGCAACCTCAGCGCCGTCGAAAGTAATGCCGATCTCTGTACTGCTGTTGCCACCAAGCATAGGTCGGTTTTGGAGTAACAGGGTTTTAATGCCTTGACGGGTACATGCAATCGCAGCAGGAACACCCCCGGGACCACCCCCGGCAACTATCACATCATACTCGCCACCGAATTGGATAGCATACTCAAAACCTTTTATTCTTGCCCGTTCTTTATACATTCTTTCAATTTCACGGCTGGGAACATAATCAAAATCATTTGTGATTATAATTGCAGAACAGCGACCAAAATAACCGGTGAGATCGTGCAATGCTAAGGTACAGCTACCACTATCGAGTTTGTAATCACCGGCAATTTCCCATATCCAGGAATCAGAGGGTTGTTGTCCCAGAATTACACCGTTGCTTTCGTTGTTGACAAGCAATGTGAACGTTCCGGGGTTGTGTGGTCGAAGCCAGTTGCGATCCCGAACCCAAATGCGATAGGTATCTGCTTGCGGAATATTTACATTTATTGATGCGTCAGCAACAGGAACACCCGGTTCATCTGCAGCGATTAGATAGCCGCTTCCCATTAAGTGAACAAATTGGGAATCATAATGCCATCCACCTTTATTGTTAAAGTCCAGGGCATCAATCCATAGAGATGTTGTTTCTTTCATATTGACTTGCCTCCTAAGGTATCTATACATAGAATTATAGCAATGAACAGTAAAAATTCTATTCGTTATGATACAAAAATATTGCACAAAAGAAACTTATATGGTATAAGTATAAAAAATAAGTAGAAAAGGTGAAATATGGACTATTGTAAATTAAGTGATTTGATTCTTGCCCTTGAGCAGGGGACTCACATTCATATTTGTGTTGCATTTTTAAACGATAACGGTAACAGAAAGACGAAGTGTCATTATAATCAGAGTATACATAATTCGCCAGTTTGCAAGGAGGCAAAGAAGCTGAACAACGGACTTAAGGAATGCTATCGATGCCGTAGAATAGTACAGAAATATGTTGTAACCAGTCATCGCCCTCTCAGTGGATTGTGCACAAACGGAATTTACGAGTATTGTTATCCTGTCATTTATGACGAGAAAGTGATTGCTGTTATATATATCGGCAATATTTATTTGGGAACACAAGAACAGATTACTAAATTATGCTGCAATGATATGGCTTTGCTTGACACAATGGAACATAATTTTACTGTTTCTGATTGCCGCCGAATCGCAAAAATATTAGAAAGCTATATTGTTACTTTAATGGAGCACTATGGAAATGAGAACACGTCTTTTGATCCGCTGATAGAAAATATTAAGAATTACCTGCGTGAAAATCTAGTATACGGGATCAGTGTTTCAGATCTTGCTAATACGTTCGGTTATAATGAAAAGTATATCGGTAGATTGTTTAAAAATCGTGCCGGATGTTCTATTAAAGAGTTTTGCAATTCATTAAGAGTTACACAGGCAAAAGAGCTATTAACTGATACAGATTTGTCAATTTGTCAAATAGCAAATCAACTTGGATTTCGGAATACAGCATATTTCGATCGAGTTTTTTTAAAAAAAGTCAAAGTGTCTCCCAGAGTATACAGAGAAGCAATGTATAAGAAAAGAGACAACATAATGAAATGATTTATTCAGTATTTCAGTTATAGACATTTTTGTAAAATTCTGTATAATATAGACAATGGTAATTTACGGAGGTTCTTACTATGAAGCTAAATTATAAACGAACAATATTGGTAGGTTTTGCTTTTTTCCTTATCAGCGCTTTTTGGCAGGCATATGATGCTACAATTCCTGTCATTTTAACAAATAAATTCGGTATGTCCCAGACCTGGTCCGGTGTAATTATGGCGCTGGATAATATCCTGGCTGTATTTATGCTGCCGGTTTTTGGCGCACTTTCTGACAAGTGCCGTTCCAAAAAGGGTAAGAGAACACCCTTTATTACCGTCGGCACGATCATTGCCGCTGTTGCGATCCTTGCGTTGTCTTTTGTAGATAATGCCCAGCTTTATAATATTTCCGATGTTGCCCTGGTGAATGATCAAAAAGCCCTTTCCGTCATCTACGATACACAGAAGGATGTTTCTTTGCAGACTCCGGACGGTGAAGGATATGTTCTGTCTGAGCTCTACACAAAGGATGAGTTTATTACCATCCATACCGATGACAAGATCACAAAGGATGGAAAGGAGGTTTCTCCTTACACCAACTATGTGGTGCCCGCAAGACAGGCGTATGCAGCGGAAAAAACCGCCCAGAATCCTGTGCAGCTGATTATCTTTGTGTCTATCTTGTTGGTGCTGCTGGTTGCTATGGCTACATTCCGCAGTCCGGCAGTTGCGTTAATGCCGGATGTTACCATTAAACCTTTGCGAAGCAAAGCCAATGCAATTATCAATTTGATGGGTACAGCAGGCGGCATCCTGGTTCTTGTATTGGGTATTGTTTTTGCCACCTCTGCTGTTCAGAATCAACTGATGCGGTATAATGTTTACTACTCTGTGATTGCCGGTCTGATGCTTGTATCTCTGGTGATCTTTTTGACCACCGTGAAAGAACCTCTGTGGGCAAAACAAATGCAGGAAGAGAGCGTCAGACTTGGCATCGAGGAAGAGGAAGCTGCGGATTCCGGTGAAAAGCGTTCTTTGTCCGGCGGTGAGAAGCGCTCACTTATCTTTATCCTGGCTTCCATCGCTTTGTGGTATTTTGGCTATAATGCGGTTACATCCAAATACGCGGTCTATGCCGGCAATATTCTGAATATGGACTACAATACCACTTTACTTCTTGCCCAGGCTGCGGCGATCGTTGCGTATCTGCCTGCGGGTATTGTGGCTTCCAAGATCGGTCGGAAGAAGACCATTATGGGTGGCGTTATTATGCTGACCACCGCCTTTGCTGCTGCGTCCTTCCTTCGTGCAGGAAGCTCTGTAATGCTGATGAATGTTCTGTTTGCCCTGGCAGGTATCGGCTGGGCTACCATCAATGTCAATTCCTTCCCGATGGTGGTTGAGCTTTGCTCCGGCG
>JAZQHW010000173.1:0-4396 GCA_045540795.1 Faecousia sp.
GGGCTCCAAGGCCATCACCGCCTTGCCCGACATGCCCTATTCCTCCGCCACCATCCGCAACGAAATGGCGGCTCTGACCGACATGGGCTATTTGGAGCAGCCCCACACCAGCGCAGGGCGCATCCCCTCCGCGGCGGGCTACCGGCTGTACGTGGATGAGCTGATGATGGATTACCGCCTGAGTATGGACGAAGCCAAATCCATCAACACTGCCATCGAAGAAAAAATGCAGCGTGTGGATAAAATGGTGGAGAAGGTGGCAAAGCTGGTCTCCCAGGCAACTGACCTGCCGGCGATCTCTGTAGCTTCCCGGCAAAGCAGCGCCACAGTTAAGCATTTTGAAATGATCCTTGCCGGACAGGGCAGTGTGATCCTGGTGGTTATGTTAACCAACGAGGAAGTGGTGAACAAGCTGATCAAGCTGCCGGTGAATGTCACAGAGCCGGATCTGAAGATCCTCACGGCGGTACTCAATGCTACAATGACCGGACTTGCCGCTGAGGAATTCACCCCGGAGCTTTTGGAGCGTGTGATGGCAAGCGCAGGTGCTGCGGCAAGCCTGGTGCCTGTGGTGATGGAATTTACAGCAGAAACCTTGAACCGGCAGTCCGGAACCAATATGGCGGTGGCTGGGCAGATGCGGCTTTTAGGACAACCGGAGTACCGGGATGTGGATAAAGCCCAGCGGCTGCTCACCTCTTTGGATGAGGATGCTTTGGCAAACCTCCCGGCGGTGATGCAGAATGCCAACGGCACCAAGGTTTTGGTAGGACCGGAGCACGTGGCACAGGAGCTGAAGGACACATCTGTGGTAATGACAAAATTTGACATTGGTGACGGTATGCAAGGTATGATCGGTGTGGTGGGACCCACCCGTATGGATTACGCAAAGGTAACGGCAAGACTTTCTTATTTTGCCGAGAGCCTTTCCAAGATGTTTGCAAAACCGGAACAAAAGCAGCTGCCGGAAGCGGCTGAACCCCAAGAGGAGGCATAATCGTGGCAAAGAAGAAGAAAGAAGAGCAGCAGGAAACACCTGTGGAGGAAACGGTAGAGGCAGCACCGGAAACGGAAGAAGAAGTCCCTGCGGTAGATCCCTGGGAGGAAAAATACAACGCAGAGCACGACAGCTACCTGCGCCTGGCTGCGGATTACGATAACTACCGCAAGCGAACAACGAAAGAAAAAGAACAATCCTACAGCAATGGCAAAGCCGATGCCATTGAAAAGCTGCTGCCGGTGTATGACAACCTGGAGCGGGCTTTGCAGCAGGAAACAGAGGATGCCGCTTATAAGAAAGGCGTGGAAATGACAATGACCCAGTTGGTGGGGATCCTCAGCGGTATGGGCGTGGAGATCTACGGCGAGAAGGGCGATGCCTTTGATCCCAACCTGCACAATGCAGTGATGCACACCGAAGAAGAAGGTGTGGAAGAAAGCACCATTACACAGGTGTTCCAAAAAGGCTTCAAAATGGGAGATAAGATCATTCGGTTTGCAATGGTACAAGTGGCAAACTAATGACATCCCTTGAATGAATAAACAATTTTTCTGAAAATAGGAGGAAATGAATTATGGGTAAGATTATCGGTATTGACTTGGGTACGACCAACTCTTGTGTAGCAGTTCTGGAAGGTGGCGAGCCTGTTGTTATCGCCAATGCAGAAGGCGCACGGACCACACCCTCTGTTGTGGCATTTTCCAAGACCGGTGAGCGTATGGTAGGCCAGGTGGCAAAGCGCCAGGCAGTGACCAATGCTGACCGCACAGTGGCTTCCATCAAGCGGCATATGGGTGAAAACTATCACGTAAATATTGACGGCAAGGGCTACACCCCCCAGGAGATCAGCGCAATGGTCCTGCAGAAGCTGAAGGCAGATGCAGAGAGCTATCTGGGTCAGCCTGTTACTGAGGCTGTTATCACCGTTCCTGCCTACTTCTCTGACGCACAGCGCCAGGCAACCAAGGACGCAGGCAAGATCGCCGGTCTGGAGGTCAAGCGTATCATCAACGAGCCCACTGCTGCTGCTTTGGCATACGGCTTGGACAAGGAAAACGAGCAGAAGATCATGGTCTATGACCTGGGTGGCGGTACCTTCGACGTTTCCATTCTGGAGATCGGCGACGGCATTGTGGAAGTTCTGGCTACCGCCGGCGATACCCGTCTGGGCGGTGACGACTTCGACCAGCGGATCATGGACTACCTGGTTGCTGAGTTCAAAAAGGCAGAGGGTATTGATCTGAATAACGATAAGGTGGCAATGCAGCGTCTGAAGGAAGCTGCTGAGAAGGCAAAGATCGAGCTTTCCGGTATGACCACCACCGCAGTGAACCTGCCTTATATTACTGCTGACGCTACCGGTCCCAAGCACCTGGATGTGACCTTGACCCGTGCAAAGTTCGATGAGCTGACTGCAGACCTGGTTGAGCGTACCATGAAGCCTGTCCGCCAGGCAATGAGCGATGCCGGCTTGAAGGCATCTGACCTGCACAAGGTTCTGCTGGTTGGCGGTTCTACTCGTATCCCCGCTGTCCAGGAGGCAGTTAAGGGCATTACCGGTACCGAAGGCTTTAAGGGCATCAACCCCGACGAGTGCGTGGCTGTGGGTGCTGCGATCCAGGGCGGTGTTCTCACCGGCGACGTGAAGGACGTTGTCCTGCTGGACGTGACTCCTCTGTCTCTGGGTATCGAAACTATGGGCGGTGTGTTCACCAGACTTATCGACCGGAACACCACCATCCCCACCCGTAAGAGCCAGATCTTCTCTACTGCTGCTGACGGACAGACTTCTGTAGATGTTCACGTGCTTCAGGGTGAGCGTGAGATGGCTGCTTACAACAAGACTTTGGGCAACTTCCAGCTGTCCGGTATTGCTCCGGCACTTCGTGGCGTGCCTCAGATCGAGGTTACCTTTGATATCGACGCCAACGGCATCGTAAAGGTTTCCGCCAAGGACCTGGGCACCGGTAAGGAGCAGCAGATCTCCATCACTGCTTCCACCAACCTGAGCCAGGAGGATAGCGACAGGGCAGTGAAGGGAGCTGAGCAGTACGCAGCTGGGGATAAGGCTCGTAAGGACGAAGTGGATACCCACAACAATGCTGAGCACGTGATCTATCAGACTGAAAAGACTTTGGGCGAGCTGGGTGATAAGATCTCCGCAGAGGAGAAGGCAACCATCCAGACCGCTGTGGATAAGCTGAAGGAGCTGAACAAGGGCACTGATATTCAGGCGATCAAGGATGCTACCGAGGAAGTGCAGAAGGCATTCTACGCAGTATCCGAGAAGCTGTATCAGCAGGCAAATCCCCAGGGTCAGCCCGGTGCACAGCAGCCCGGTGATGACGGTGTGGTAGACGCTGACTATGAAACCGTAGACTAATTCAAAAAAGGGGCGGCTCCCACCGCCCCTTTTCCGTGATTTCAGGTGATGCATTATGGCAGAAAATAAAAGGGATTATTATGAGGTGCTGGGTGTTGAAAAAACAGCCAGTGCCGAGGAAATAAAGAAAGCTTACCGCAAAAGCGCAATGAAATACCATCCGGACAGAAACCCCGGAGATAAGGTGGCTGAGGAGAAGTTCAAAGAGCTGGGCGAGGCATACGAGGTTCTGTCCGATGACAGCAAGCGTGCCAAGTATGACCAGTTCGGCTTTGCCGGTGTAGATCCCAACTATGGCGGCGGTGCCGGTTACGGAGATTTTGGCGGCTTCGGTGGCTTTGGCGGGTTCGGTGGCTTCGGAGATATTTTCAGCGAAGTCTTTGGCGGTGGCGGTGGCAGCCGTCGCTCCCGGAACGCTCCCAGAAGAGGTGACGATATCGGTGTGCGTATTGAGGTGACCTTTGAAGAGGCAGCCTTCGGCGCAGATAAGGAGATCTCCTATTACCGTATTGAAAACTGCGGCAGCTGTAACGGCAGCGGCAGCGCAGACGGTGTGATCGAAACCTGCAGCCAGTGCGGCGGGTCCGGTCAGATCCGGGTGACACAAAATATGATGGGTATGGCTTTCCAGTCCACCTCCACCTGTCCTTCCTGTTCCGGTCGGGGCAAGATCATCAAGAACCCCTGTACCACCTGCCGGGGCAAGGCAAAGGTGCGGAAAAACCGTACTGTCCGGGCAAAAGTGCCCTCCGGTATCGACCACGGTCAGAGCTTCCGGTTGCGGAACGAAGGCTGCGTCGGTTCCAATGGCGGTCCCAACGGCGACGTGCTGGTTGAGGTGTACATCAAGCAGCATCCCATTTTTGAAAGGGACGGTATGGACGTGATCTGTGAGGTGCCTATCACCTTCACACAGGCAGCTTTGGGCGCACAGATCCAGGTGCCTACCCTGGACGGAAAGACGGAATTCACCATTCCCGAAGGCACCCAGACCGGCAAAGTCGGATCGTAGC
>JAZQHW010000174.1:0-3872 GCA_045540795.1 Faecousia sp.
CGAGGACGGACAGCTGTGGGGAAATCCCTTGTACCGCTGGGATGTGATGGCAAAGGACGGCTATGCCTGGTGGATCCACCGGCTGGCTGCTGCCGGTAAGATCTATGATGTGGTGCGGATGGATCATTTCCGTGGCTTTGAAGCTTACTGGGCAGTGCCCTATGGAGAACCTACCGCGAAAAACGGCAGATGGGTCAAGGGTCCGGATATGGACTTTATCACAGCGGTAAAAAGCGCTTTGCCTCAGCTGCAACTGATCGCTGAGGACCTGGGCTTCCTGACCCAGGAAGTGCTGGATCTGCGGGATGCATCCGGCTTCCCCGGTATGAAGGTGCTGGAATTTGCTTTTGATTCCCGGGAACCTTCTGAGTATCTGCCCCATACTTATATACAGAACACAGTCTGCTATACCGGCACCCACGATAATATGACGATGCGCCAGTGGTTTGAGACTGCATCCTGTGAGGCAGTCAGCTATGCTGCGGAGTATATGCATCTTTCGGATGGGGAAGGCTTGGTATGGGGCGTGATCCGTACCGCCCTCAGCTCGGTGAGTGATATGTGCATCGTGCAGATGCAGGACTATCTGGATCTGGGCGGAGATGCCCGGATGAACTTCCCGGGTGTTGCCTACGGCAACTGGACCTGGAGAATGGCTGCCGGAAGCTGTTCTGATGACTTGGCAGAAAAGATCTGTTATATGACCCGGCTTTACTGCCGTTGCAAATAACCCCCTTAGTGAGGAGATTTTATATGAAGTATGATTGTTTGAATATTTTGAAAATGACCGAAGCGCAGCTGAAGTACACCCACGACGTTTCCCTGAAGGATGCCAGCGCCCAGGAGCTTCACGAAGCATTGGGCACTGCTGTGATGATGGCGATCAGTGATAACTGGAACCACAGCAAGCACATACGTATGCATCAGAGAAAGGCGTATTACATCTCTGCGGAGTACCTGATCGGTCGACTGGTATACTCCAACCTGTATAATATGGGAATTTTGGAGGAGATGAAGCAGCTCTTTGCCGAGCACGGCGTGGATCTTGCCATTTTGGAGGATGTAGAGGATGCTGCCCTGGGTAACGGTGGCTTGGGCAGATTGGCTGCCTGCTTCCTGGACAGTGCCGCCAGCACCAATATTCCTCTGTCCGGTTACGGTCTGCGTTACCGTTTCGGCTTGTTTAAGCAGAGCTTTGATGCCAACGGCAGCCAGTCGGAAAGTGCCGATGACTGGGCAAAATACGGTGATCCCTGGTCCTACCGCCGGTATAATCATACCGTTAAGGTGAAGTTCCCGGATCATACCGTGCTGGCTGTACCCTATGATGTGCCTGTTATTGGTTACGGCACGGATAATATCGGCACCCTGCGCCTGTGGCAGTGTGAGGCAGAGGAGGAACTGGACTTCAATGCCTTTAATGACCAGGATTATCTCCGTGCTTTGACCCAGAAGAACAAGGCAGAGGATATTACCCGTGTGCTGTATCCCAATGACTCCACCTGGGAAGGTAAGCGGCTGCGGATCAAGCAGCAGTATGTGCTGTCCTCTGCATCCTTGCAGGATATTCTCCGGGTGTATAAGTCCATTCACGGCTCTGATCTGAGTCAGTTTGCCGATTTCTATGCGGTGCAGCTGAATGATACCCATCCGGCAATGTCCATTCCGGAACTGATCCGCCTGCTGATGGCGGAGGGTATGGATTTTGAGCAGAGCTTTGCCGTTGCTCAGAAAACGTTCTCCTACACCAACCATACCGTTATGGGTGAAGCTTTGGAGAAGTGGCCCTTGGACCTGCTGGGCAGCGTAGTTCCGGAGATCGTGGATATCATTGTCCGCATTGACCAGAAGCTGAAGCAGGAGCATCCGGACCTGTTTATTATCCGGGACAATACCGCCCATATGGCAAATCTCAGCGTGTATGTAGGCAGCTATGTAAACGGTGTTGCGGAGATCCACTCTCAGATTTTGAAGGATGATTGCTTTAAGGATTGGTACAGGGCATTCCCGGACCGGTTCCAGAATAAGACCAACGGTGTTACTCCCCGTCGGTGGATGGGACTGTGCAATCCGGAGCTGACCCAGCTGATCAAGTACCGCATCGGCGGTGACTTCCTGGGTGACCTGGACCGGCTGAACAAGCTGAAGGCAATGATCGATGACGATATGGTTCGCCAGTTCAATAAGGTCAAGCGGCAGAAGAAGGAACAACTGTGTGCAGTCCTTGCGGAAAAAGAGGGAATCCGGCTGAACCCCGATTTCGTATTCGATGTGCAGGTAAAGCGTCTGCACGAGTATAAGCGGCAGCTGTTGAATGCGCTGTCCATTGTGGATATCTACTTCCGCCTGAAGGACGGCAGCCTCAAAGATTTCCAGCCGACTGTATACCTGTTCGGTGCCAAGTCTGCTCCCGGTTATGCCCGGGCAAAGGCAATCATCCGGTATATCAACCGCATTGCCCGGATGATCAACAACGATCCGGATATGCAGGATAAGCTGAAGGTCATTTTTGTGCAGAACTATAATTGCTCTTATGCCGAGCACATCATTCCTGCGGCAGATATTTCCGAGCAGATCTCTCCTGCGGGCACAGAAGCCTCCGGCACCGGCAATATGAAGCTGATGCTCAACGGCGCAGTGACTTTGGGCACCTTGGACGGTGCCAATGTGGAGATCGTAAAAGAAGCCGGTATGGAAAACAATTATATCTTCGGTGCTACCGTGGATATCATCAATTCCAGCAAGGCAGATTACAATCCCCGTTGGATCTATGACCATAATGACCGTCTGCACCGTGCCATTGATACTCTGGTGGACGGTACTGTTCCCACAGATGATGACCAGAAGGAGCTGTACCACGCATTGCTGGACGGCACTCACTGGCACCAGGCAGACCACTACTTCCTGCTGATGGATTATGAATCCTATATTGAAGCAAAGCTCCGTGCAAACCGGGATTATGCAGACCGGCTGGCATTTGGCAGAAAATGCCTGATCAATGTGGCAAGCGGCGGCAAGTTCTCCTCTGACCGTACCATTCGTCAGTACGCGGAAGAGATCTGGCACATTACTCCCACAAAGCTCTGATGGAGTGTCAAAAAAGCAAGAAATATCCCCAGGGTTTCTGATGAAACCCTGGGGATCATTTTGTCTGTAGGATTAGCCGCCGAAGAAGGGGAAGAAGCTGCCGAAGAAGTCCTCCGGATTGATAAAATCGGGATATTCTTCCTGGGGCTGCTGGGTTTGAGGTTCGGTTGCCTGGGGCTGCTCCTGGGTGCTTTCCTGATTGCCGGTTTGGGGCTTTTGATCCAGAGTGATATCCAAATGGAGCTCTGCGCCACCACGGTAAACGGTAACGGTGGTGGTCTGTCCAGCCTCCAGCTTCCGCAGAGCACGGGTCAGCTCAGAGATGTTGCGGACGGTGTGGCCGCCAATGTTAACGATGATATCCTTTGCCTGGATGCCGGCTTTTTCAGCGCAGCTGCCTTCTGTAACTTCCACAACATGGGCGCCCAGGGGCAGATTATACATTTGTGCATCCTCAGAATCCATATCCTGAACCATAACACCCAGATAAGCGCCGGTGATATAGCCGTGGCTGATCAGATCTTCAATCATTCCCGCCACATCATCCATAGGAATGGCGAAGCCGATACCTTCAATGGTGGCACCGGAATTGCTGGTGCCGGTATATTTTGCGGTGGTGATGCCGATGACCTCGCCTGCCATATTAAACAGGGGTCCACCGGAATTGCCGGAGTTAATGGCAGCATCGGTTTGGATCATATTGATGGAACTGCCGTCGGTGCGGACCATCCGGTCCTTGGCACTGATGTAACCTACGGTGAGGGTGGAGGTGAGTTCACCCAGGG
>JAZQHW010000175.1:0-15199 GCA_045540795.1 Faecousia sp.
GCACAGTCAAGCGCCTTTGTCAAGAACTATTTTTCATTTCTCAACATTTTTCTTGCCGCTTTTCTGCGTTATTTTGCGCCCCCTGCCGGAAGCGCTCGAGTATAATACCAAACACTTCCCTTTTTGTCAAGCACTTTTTTCGTTTTTTTCAAATATTTTTTATAGGCTCTCCGCCACATCAAAAATCAGCCGTTCTGTCTTCTCCCAACCCAGGCAAGGATCTGTGATGGACTGGCCAAATACGTCGCCATCTACCTTCTGGCAACCATCCTCCAAATAGCTTTCGATCATAAATCCCTTCACCATTTTCCGGATATCCGGATTATACCGGCAGCTATGGAGCACCTCTTTTGTAATACGGATCTGCTCCAGGTACTGTTTACCGGAATTGCTATGGTTGGTATCCACGATCACGCCGGGATTCACCAGCCCCGAGGAAGCGTACAGCTCCCACAGACGCACTAGGTCCTCATAATGGTAATTAGGGTAGGATCTGCCGTTCTGATCCACATAGCCCCGGAGGATCGCATGGGCATAAGGATTGCCGGCACTTTTTACTTCCCAGTTCCGGTAGCAGAAGGTATGGGAACCCTGTGCTGCGTGGATCGCATTCATCATAACTACCATATCACCACTGGTAGGGTTCTTCATTCCCACAGGGATCGCCAATCCGCTGGCAGTCAGCCGGTGCTGCTGATCCTCCACAGATCGGGCACCCACTGCCACATAGGCAAGCAGATCATTCAGGTAGCGGTGATTCTCCGGGTAAAGCATTTCGTCAGCACTGGTCATACCGTACTGCGTCAGTGCCTTCATATGCATTTTACGGATGGCAATAACACCCTTGATCAAGTTCGGTTTTTCATTGGGATCGGGATAATGGAGCATACCCTTATAGCCGTCACCGGTTGTCCGGGGCTTATTGGTATAGATCCGGGGAATGATCAGCAGCTTGTCCGCCACCTGATTCTGCACAGTCCGGAGCTTTTCAATATAAGCAAGGACAGCATCCTCCCGGTCTGCAGAGCAAGGGCCGATCACCAGGACCATCCGGTCATCTTCCCCGGAGAACACCTTCCGGATTTCTTTATCCCGGGCGATCTTAATATCTGCCGCTTCTTCAGAAATAGGGTACTGTGCTTTGATCTGTTGGGGAATCGGCAGTTTACCGATGAATTGCATATTCATAGAGTTTTCCTCCGGTTATTTTTTATCAAACAGTGCTCTGCGAGCAGTAGACCGCCGCATAGCCGCCCGCATACCTTCCACATCTTCTTTCTGGAGCATTTGACGGAACTCGCCAAATGCTTCGCTGAAGGCATCCATATGGTACAGCAGCCGTTCCCGGTTGCACATAAACAGTTCCGCCCACATTTTATCATTAATCCGGGCGATCCGGGTAAGATCCCGGAAGGAGTCACCGGTATACGCCTCCATACCCGGCGTATCATTACAGTTCATAAGTGAAACCGCAATACAGTGGGTAAGCTGGGACAAAAAGCCGATCATATCGTCGTGATCCTCCGGTGACAGTCGGGACACTCTGGCAAAGCCCAGCTCTTCTCCCAGCTGCTCACACAGTTCGATCGCTGCATCCGTATTCTTATCCGTGGGCGTGACGATATAATTTGCCTTTTGGAATATAGTTTCATCACTGTTCTCCACGCCGTAAACTTCCTTACCTGCCATAGGGTGAGCAGCAATAAACTCCACATCCTCACGCAGAAGGGATTGGACCTCATACACCACGCTGCACTTGACACCGGTAACATCTGTCAACACCGCACCGGGCTTCAGATGCTGCTGATGCTCCTGCAGCCACTGGATAAACACCTTTGGGTACAGAGCAAACACCACAATGTCCGCTTCACCTACCAGTCGGGGATCTACCCAAGCCGCACCTTCGCTGATGATACCGTTTTCCAAAGCATACCGGATAGAGGATTCGCTTCTTGTGATAGCAGTTACCCGGTAGCCTTTCTTTATCAGTGCTTTTGCGTAGCTGCCGCCAATAAGACCCAAGCCTACGATCAGCACTTTTTTATCATTCGTCAGCTTCATAGCCGATTACCTCAATTCCCAATTCACGAAGTTTATCAAAAAAGTCCGGAAAGCTTTTGCTCACCGCCTGCGCACCCCGGATCTGTCCGCCGGTCAACGTCAGCAGCACTGCCAGGGACATTACGATCCGATGGTCATTATGTCCGGACAGGGGTTCTTCCGGTGCGTGGAACGCTTCCGGTATGACTGTAACCCGGTCTTCCTCCAGGATCACCTTTGTGCCGAATGCCGCAAGTTCCTGCGCCATTGCCGCAGCACGGTCACTCTCCTTTAATTTCAGCCGCCGGGTGCCGGTAAAGATACCGCCGTTTCTGGCAGCTGCCACGGCAAACAGGACAGGTCCCAAATCCGGGCAATCTCCGATATTCAGCGTAGGCATACCTTCCCGCAAGCTTTCAAAGTATTGGGCATAGACCTGATCCCCCTGTAAGCTGTCCGGATCCAGTCCCGTTACAGAGATATTGCTTCCCAGAGTATTCAGCGCCCCGTAAAAGGCAGCGCCGGAATAATCCCCCTCTACCGTAACGTCCTGTGCCTTATAACACTGGTTTCCTTTTATATATAGTGTATAATCATCCTTCCACTCCGCCTGAATACCAAAGGTGTCCAATGCCCGGAGGGTCAGATCAATATAGCTTCTGCTCTCCACAGGAGGCAGAAGATGAATAACGCTGTCCTCTTCTGTCAGAGGCAGCGCAAACAGAAGTCCCGTAATAAACTGGCTGCTGATATCGCCGGGGACAGTAAATCCTCCGCCCTTTAATATTCCCTGCACCTGCAAAGCGCTTTTTTCTTGCCGGAAGCTGCAGGCATTCTCTTTACACAGCCGGTCATAGACGCTTAAGGGTCGGGACAGCAGTTTTTCCGTTCCCGTAAAGGATACAGGCTTTCCGCAAAGCAGCGCCAGAGGAATAAAGAACCGCAAAGTACTGCCGCTTTCCCGGCAGCAAAGAGGTTCTGCCGGTGCTGCCATATGGGGATCTGCGCCCCGGACAGCAACGGTATTTTCCACCACTTGACAGTCTGCTCCCATTTGCCGCAAGCAATCGATGGTTGCGGCAACATCCTCATTAAGCTCCACACCGGAAATCTTACTGATCCCCCGGGACAAGCCGGCACAGATCAGCAACCGGTGTGCCATACTTTTGGAAGGGGGTGCGGCAACGATGCCCTGTGCCCTTCCCGGGTGTATCTCAACTCTCATATGTTTTCTCCGTCAGAATATCCACTGCCTCCAGATAGCCATCAAAGCCTTTTCCTGTAATGGTTGCCACACAGGCAAGGCGAATATAGCTCACCTGGCGAAAATCTTCCCGTTCCTCCACCTTGGAGATATGCACCTCCACCGTGGGAATACACACAGATTTCACTGCGTCCAGCAAAGCAACACTGGTGTGAGTATAGGCACCGGGATTGATAACGATGCCGTCTGTGCCCTCATAATACGCTTCCTGTATCCGGTCTACCAGAGCGCCCTCGTGATTGGACTGGAAGAATTCCACCTGGATCTGCTTCTTTTCACAATAAGCACGGATCTTATTACACAACGCATCATAAGTACCGGAGCCGTACAGCTTAGGCTCCCGGATCCCCAGCATATTCAGATTCGGTCCGTTGATAATCAGGATCTTCATAGAAAGAAACTCCTCTCGATCTGTGCAGCCACCGCCTCCGGAATGATATCACACCGGATCACAGTATCTGCCGTTGCGGTATAAACAGGATACCGCTCCTGATAGCGCTTTTGGATCGCCTCCCGGGTAGAAGAAAGGGGACGGTCCTCCGTGGGGATCAGCTGCTCCACGGGACGGTTCAGGAAGAACAGTCTGCCGTTGCCCCGCAAAGCATCCACATTCTCCGGACGCAGCACAGAGCCGCCGCCGGTGGCAATAATACTGCCAGTCTGCCAGGACAGTTCCCGGATCATTTCTGTTTCCATATCCCGGAAGGCAGGTTCACCCTGTCCGGTTATGATCTGTGCAGGAGTTGCACCGTATTTTTTCGTAATCTCTTCATCCACATCCAAAAAGGGTCTGCCCAGCTTTTCTGCCAGCAGCTTGCCTACGGTGCTCTTACCGCTGCCGGGCATTCCTGTAAGGACGATATTCTCCTTGCCAGCCCGGAGCCGCCGGTAGATCTGCTCCGTCAGCTCCTCCGGATACTTTGTATCCAAAAAGATCTGAGATGCCAGCACCGCCTGGCTCACCAGCATATACAATCCACCGGCTGCCGATACACCTAAGTTTCTGGCTTTCCGGACAAATTCCGTACGCAAGGGATTATACACCGCATCCACAACACCGGAAAGTGCCGGGAACTCCGCCGGATCCATAGGCATACCGGCTTCCCGGGAGAACATTCCCTTAGGGGTGGTGTTGATCAGAATCTGCGCATCCGGTGCAACGGTTTTCACCTGATCGTATGTCAATACCCCCGGCTGGGCTGTACGGCTGACTTTATACACCTGGGAAGCACCCATTGCTTCTGCCACCGCCATTGCGGTTTTGGAGGTGCCGCCGGTGCCGAAGATCAGCACTTTCTTTCCCTCTATAGAAATACCGGTTCTGCGGATCAAAGCCGCCATTCCCCCAAAGTCTGTATTATAACCGGAAAGCTGTCCACCTCTGTTCACTATGGTATTCACCGCACCGATCCGGGCAGCCATTGGGTCGATCTCCTTCAAATAAGGGATCACCGCCTGCTTATAGGGAATGGTGACATTGATCGCCTTGAAATCCCGTACAGTCATAAACCGATCCAGACCGTCCGGTGCAATCTCCGTCAATTCATACAAGTATTCTGCGATCTGTCCGTGGATCTCCCGGGAAAAGCTATGGGTCAAATGCTCACCAATACAGCCGTATTGCATTGCTTATTCATCCTTTGCAAAATAATCTGTGCCAAAGCGCCCTGCCAGCATATCATACACCGCCAGTGCCGTTACCGCATCGATAACGATCCGGGCACGGTGAATAATAGCAGGATCGTGTCTGCCTTGAATCGTCAGTGTAGTATCCTCTTTTGCCAGCACATCCACCGTCTGCTGCTCTCTGGCAATAGAGGGGGTGGGCTTCACGGCACACCGGAAGATCACCGGCATTCCGTTGGTAATGCCGCCACCGATACCGCCACCGTGATTGGTGGTGGTGACCACCTTGCCATTTTCATAACGCATCGGGTCGTTGGCTTGGCTGCCCCGCATATCTGCCAAAGCAAAGCCGTCACCAAACTCCACGCCCTTAACCGCAGGCACAGAGAACAGAATATGGGAGAGCATACTTTCAAAGGTGTCAAACCAGGGCTCACCCACACCGGCAGGCAGACCGGTCACCGCAGTTTCCAGCACACCGCCTACGCTGTCCCCCTGGCTCTTGGCTTCCAGGATGGCAGCCTGCATTTGCTCCCCTGCCGTCTCTTCCAGCACAGGGAACAGGCTTTGGGATAAGGCAGCGATATCCGTCTCCAGCTCCCCAAAGCTCCGGTCCCGGATCCCGGCACATTTAAAAATGTGCGTACCAATGCAGATCCCCTTTTCCTTCAACACGCTGTGGCAAACAGCACCGGCAGCCACCAAAGCCGCCGTGATCCGACCGGAAAAGTGTCCACCGCCCCGAACGTCCTGAAAACCGTGGTACTTACACTGGGCAGGATAATCTGCGTGGCCCGGGCGCATCCGGGCTTGCAGCTGACTGTAATCTCCGCTTTTGGTGTCCTTGTTCCGGATGAGAATGGTCAGCGGTGTGCCGGTGGCAATCCCATTGACAGCACCGCTGAGGATCTCAAAAGCATCCTTTTCCTGCCGGGCAGTAGAAATTGCACCCCCCGGCTGCCGCAGACTGAGCATTCTGCGGATATTCTCTTCATCTATACGGATACCCGGACACAAACCGTCCAGCACCGCACCGATGGCAGCACCGTGGCTTTCTCCAAACAATGTCACAGATAAATGGTTTCCAAATGTATTTTTCATACCTTATTCCCTTCACTTAAAAAAGAATAGACAGTTTCCCGCAACTGCTCCAAAGGCATTTTCTTAAATGTAAACGCACCTGCTTTTTCGGCATAGACCACCGTGATGGTATCTCCGGAAAGCTTCTTATCGTGGCGCATAGCTTCCCATACCCGGTCCGCATCCACCTTGCAGGCAGTGGGCAAGCCCAGCTTTTCCAGAATCGCCTTCACCCTGGGACGCAAGTTTTCTCCGCACATCGGCAGCATACCCAGTGCCACACATTCCCCATGGTACAGGGCATCCAATCCTCCGGCAGTTTCAATGCCGTGGCCAATGGTGTGACCAAAGTTCAACACCCGGCGCAGACCGGCTTCCTTTTCATCCGCTTCCACTACCTTTGCCTTGATCTGCAAAGAGGCGGCAACGATCCGGTCAATATTCACCACAGCGTCCCCGCTTTCAAAAAGAGCAAGGAGCTCTTCGTCAAAGTTCACTGCCATTTTCACTGCCTCTGCCAATCCGTTTGCCAGCTGCCGGGCAGGCAAGGTGTTCAGGACCTCCGGGTCAATAAGCACCGCCTTAGGCTGGTGAAACGCACCCACGCAATTCTTGATCCCATCCAAATCAATCGCGACCTTGCCACCGATGGAAGAATCCACCTGGGACAGAACCGTAGTGGGAATATTATAAAAATCAATGCCACGCATAAAGGACGCAGCGGCAAAGCCTGCCAGGTCTCCTACCACACCGCCACCCACTGCCACAACACAGTCGGTACGGGTAAAGCCGTTCTGCAGCATCATCCGGCAGAGCATTTCAAAATTCTGTAACGTTTTACTGCCCTCGCCCTGGGGAATGGTCACCACCACCGGATCCTTGCAGCAGGCTGCCACCTTTTGGGCATACGCTTCAGGAACGCCGCTGTCCGTCACCACCAAAACCTTACGATCCAGCTTCATATATGTACCGGCACGGGACAGAGCACCCCGCTCCACCGTTACCGCATAGCTGTCTTTTCCCAAATTCACAGGGATCTGCATACCCTTAACCTCCTAAACAAAGGAACCTACACACTTGACCTTATCGCAACAAATGGACAGTTCCTCCAGCATAGACTTACCTTCATAGCTGCGGATGTTGCCCTCCGCCTCCACATAAAAGTAATACTGCCACAAAAGTTCCTTCATAGGACGGCTGCGAAGGGTTCGCATATTAAAACCGTGGGAGCCTATAATATTCAATGCCTGTGCCAAAGCGCCAGCCTCGTTCCGCACTGTGAACATCAGTACAAAATGCGCGCCGTGAGCTTTGCAGATATTCCAATCCTCTGCCCTTGCCAGCACGGCAAAGCGGGTGGTATTCACCCGGGAGCGATTGATGCCCTCTGCCAGAATTTTTAAGCCATAGCACACTGCACTTTCCTTGCTGGCAATGGCTGCTACCGTAGGATCCTGCAGCTGCGCCACATACCTGGCAGCGGTAGCAGTGTTCTCATAGGGCATTTGATCGTATCCCTGTTCCTTAATAAAGGCATCACACTGGGACAGCGCCTGAGGGTGACTGACTACCGTTTGAATGGTTTCCAAAGTCGCCCCCACCGGTGCCAACAGATCCTGGGTAACCGAGAGAGCAACAGTCCCGTTCACATACAAAGGACCGGAGAACAGAAGATCCGTCACCTGTCCCACTTCTCCCGCATAGCTGTTTTCCAGAGGCAGCACCACACTGTCGCAATCCCCTGTTACCACAGACTCATACGCATCCTTAAAATCTGAAAATGCCACCAACTCCGCATCCGGGAACTGCTTCTGAGCGGCAATATGGGCAAATGCTCCCTCAACGCCACTGTAAGCTACCCGCATTCCGGAAAGAAGCTTCTGCTGATACCGCCGGGAGATCGCCATTGTATCCCGCATAAAGTCCATATAATACCCCCGAAGAGCATCTGCTTCGATCCGCTGGGCACCGTTGCGGATCACTTCCTCTTCCCGGGCAGCATCCAGAATAGGCATTCCGTGTTCTTTTTTATAGGCTGCCACCATTTGGGCAGCTTCCATCCGACGCACGAACAGCTGCGCCATCTGGCTGTCCACTTCGTTGATGATCTTTCTTGCTTCCTGTAATCCATCCATGGGATTCACGCTCCTAAGTAATATTGGGCAAGCTGCCGGAAGGCAGGCAGACTGCGGCGGATCTGCTCCGTTGTCACGCAATAAGCGATCCGCACATATCCCGGGCAACCGAAATCGTCGCTGGGTACAAACAAAAGCTCATATTCCTTTGCCTTTTCACAGAAGGCATTGGCATCCGGCTCCGGAGATTTTAAGAACAGATAAAATGCACCGTCGGGGTAAACTGCCTCAAAGCCATACTCGGTAAGGGCATCGTAAAGCAATTTGCGGTTTTCGTCATACACAGAAAGGTCTGCCGTACAGCCTTGGCACTCTGCCACCGCCTGCTGGAACATTGCCGGGGCGCAGATGTAACCCAGTGCCCGTCCGGCTCCGTGTACCGCATCATATACCGTATCCGCATTCTCCATAGAAGATGCCACCAATATGTAGCCGATACGCTCACCGGGCAGGGACAGCGTCTTACTGTAGGAATAACAGACGATGGTGTTGGGGTACAGATTGGGCACATAAGGCACCTTGCAATCCCCGTACACCAGTTCCCGGTAAGGCTCATCGGTGATGATATAAATAGGATGTCCAAACCGGACAGACTTCTCTTCCAGCACCTTCACCATTGCCTTCAGACTTTCCTCTGTCAGCACCGCACCGGTGGGGTTGTTGGGAGAGTTGATCATCACCGCCTTGGTGTTTTCATTGATCGCTGCTGACAAAGCTGCCGCATCCACCTGGAATGTACCCGGTGTACAGCTGACCGGCACAAATTTGGCACCTGCCTTTTCCACATATACCTGATATTCCGGGAAGCAGGGTGTCAAGGCAATGATCTCATCCCCCGGCTGGGTCAGCGCCGTAATGGAAATTGCCAAAGAAGCCGCTGCACCGGAGGTCATATAAATATGCTCTGCCCTGGCTGCAAAGCCGAAGGTTTCCCGGATATATTCGGCAATCGCTTTCCGCACAGACACAGCGCCCTGGGCGGAAGTATATGCGTGAAGCGCCTCCGGTGGAGTCTCCCGGAGCAATCTCTGAAGAGTCTCCGTCACCTTTTCCGGGGCAGGGGCACTGGGATTACCGATACTGAAGTCAAATACATTCTCCTCACCGATCTGCGCTTTCCGCTGACTGCCGTATTCGGCAATTTCACGAATCACAGAGCGACACCTTCCCAATTTCAGCATTTCCTGCGATACCATACGATAACCTCCCAAAAGTACTACTCCGTCACAATAATTGGATTATTCTTCTATTATATAGGAAAAACCAGTTGGGTCAATAGACAGAACCTCAAAATATTCTCCTGTTATTTCTCTGATTTTTGATTATTTTGTCCACGGGTGGCGTAAATTTGTAATTTTGCCGTGAACATCCAGGTAATTTGCCACCGCATCCACCTGTCCCCGGGCATCCCAAAGATGCGTCTGCACCGTCCTTTTCAGAACAGAATGCAGCTTCTCCGCCTGTTGTTCCATCCCCGGTGCTACCAGCAGATAGTCTGCCGTGTCCAAATAGACAACATAGGGTGTGGTTTCTTTTAAGCTTTCCAATGCCTGCAGAGCATCCTCTCCGCTGCCCTTATAGCCGGAATCCGTTTCCAAAACCACAATATTCTCTTCTTCGTACACCGCCACCGCCCGGACAGGCAGCAGCTTTGCCACATCCAGCCGCTGCACCGGTGCAAATACCAGTGCAGCCAGAATTCCAATATACAACACCATTCTCATTTTTGATTTCTCCTGTCCTCAGGATGCAGCTTTCGACTGCGAAATTTATTCTTTACCAGACGGCGGCGCAGGAGGCTGCCGGTGCAGGAAAGATAGGAGATCCCCAAACACTTCAAACCGGATAAATGGATCACTAAAATCAGAAGTCCTGCGACAGTGCCGTAAAGTCCGGCAAAGGCAGACAACACCGCAATGCCAAACCGCCACACCCGCAACGCATTGGCAAGATCCCGGTTGGGCAGAACAAAGCCGCAGACCCCCGCAACAGACACCATAATCAACGCCACCGGAGAGATCAAGCCGGCTTCCACCGCCGCCGTACCCACTACAATACCGCCGATCACCGATACCGACTGCCCAATGGCTTGGGGCAGATGGATGCCGGACTCCTGCAAAAGCTCAAAGGCAATGAGCAGTCCCAGCACCTCCGCCATTGTGGAAAAGGGCACTGACTGCTTACTTTCAATAATAGACTGCAGCAGCGGCAACGGGATCACTGCCTGATGGAAGGTTGCCAGTGCAATATAGATCCCCGGCAGCAGCAGTCCGGCAAGCAAAGCAATATACCGCAAGATCCGCACGGCAGAAGCACCGATATAATCCCGCCCCCGGTCCTCGGGACTTTCCATCAGATACATAAGGTCTGCCGGTGCCAGATATCCCAGGGGCAAGCCATCGATGAGCAATCCCACCCGTCCGTCCAATATCCCCTGGCAAAACCGGTCCGGACGCTCTGTATATTGCATCAAAGGAAATGCCGTTGTCCGGGAGCCTGTTACATATTCCTCCACCGCAGAGGGGCTGAGAAAGCCGTCAATATCGATCTGCGCCAGCCGTGCCTGCATTCTCGTTACTAAGGACGAATCTGTTAAGCCCTCCAGCCAAACCACACTTACATTGGTCAAGGACCGCCGTCCCACCTGGGTTTCATAGATCCGCAGTGCCGGGGAGCGCAGATGCCGCCGGATATAGCTGGTGTTGGACCGGACCGTTTCCACAAAGGCATCCTTTGCGCCTTTAACAGTGTTCTCCACCTCCGGAGCAGAAGGTCCCCGCTTATCCGGTGTCTTGACTTCAAAAGCAATGGCACCCGCCCCGGGAAACAGCACCACACAGAATCCGTTGACCAGCAAAAATGCCACCTTCTCTGCATCCTCACAGGGCACAGCAACACAGTTGTAGATCACCCCGTCCATAGCATTGCGGTAAAGCTCTTGCATAGTATTTCCCTGCAGTCGCTGAGCAATGGGTTTGAATATATAATCCGAAGCATAAGCAGCTGCGATCAGTCCGTCAATGGCATAGGCATATATTGTAAATCCGCTGCAGCGCAGCTCTCTGCGTACAAAATCTGCCGCACCTTCAAAAACGCTGCTGATCTTTGCATCAGTAATTCTTCCGGCATTGTTTGATTGCTCCATAGGCTCACCTCCCGGTTAGCTTTCCAGAATAATCCGGTATTATGCGGTTTTATTTGCATTTCCCATAGGAGAATGCTATAATAGGAGAGTTAAAGGAGGGTTACTATGATCTATACACATCTGACCAACGAAGCAATGAAGCTGGCATACAAAGCCCACCACGGGCAGGTGGAAAAAGGCGGTATCCCTTATATTTTCCATCCTTATCATCTGGCAGAACAAATGCCCGATGAATACACCACCTGCGTGGCACTTTTGCACGATGTGGTGGAGGATACTTCCGTGACGCTGGAAGCGCTCTCGGCAATCTTCCCGGAAGAAGTGGTGGAAGCCGTCCGGGTAATGACCCACAAAAAAGGCGAGCCGTATCTTGACTATGTCCGCCGTGTCCGGGAAAATCCCATTGCACAAATCGTCAAGCTGGCAGATCTGCGGCATAACTCTGACCAGACCCGTCTGGAAAATGCCGACGAGAGGACACTTTCCTATTTCCGGGAAAAATACCAACAAGCCTTCCAGGTTTTAGAATAAGGAGCATACTATGTCTACAGTAATTGCTGCCGTTTCCACCGGCAATCAAATAAGCGCCATCGGCATTTTGCGCCTCAGCGGTGATGGCTGCGCTGAGGTGGGAGAAAAGGTTTTTACCTTAAATAATGGACAACCCCTGTCCCAGGCACCCAACCGGAAGCTGATGCTGGGCACTCTCCGGGATAAAGAAGGACGCACCATCGATAGCTGTATGGCAGTCTACACCCGGGGTCCTCACAGCTACACCGGTGAGGACACTGTGGAATTCCACTGTCACGGCTCTCCTGCGGTGCTGGCAGCGGGATTGGAAGCACTGTATCTGGCAGGTGCCCGTCCTGCCGGTCGGGGAGAGTTTACCAAGCGGGCATTTTTGAACGGTCAGCTGGCACTGACCCAGGCGGAGGCGGTGATCGATCTGATCGAAGCGGAAACTGCCGATGCCGCTGCCAATGCAGCCGGGCAGGTCAGCGGTGCCCTGCAAAAGAAGCTGGCACCGGTTTACAATGACCTTACCGACCTTTGCAGCCACTTCCATGCGGTTTTGGACTATCCCGACGAGGATATTGAAGATTTCGGTCTTGCCCTTTATGAAGATCTTCTGAAAAAGAACAACAAACACTTGCTGGCACTGCTCCAAACCTACGGTCAGGGCAGGATCTTAAAGCAGGGCGTTTCCGCTGCCATTGTAGGCAAGCCCAATGTGGGCAAATCCAGCCTTCTTAACACTTTGGCTGGCTACGAGCGTGTGATCGTCACGGAAGTTGCCGGCACCACCCGGGATACCGTGGAGGAAACTGTGATTCTGGGCGGTACCCGTCTGCGTCTTGTGGATACCGCCGGCATCCGCCAGACAGAGGACCAGATCGAAGCCATGGGTGTAGAACGCTCCCGGGAAGCTGCCAAAAATGCTGACCTGGTGATCTTCGTCTGTGACGGTTCCCAGCCTTTGACTCAGGAAGATCAGGAAGTGATCGATGTCTGCCTGGACGCAGAACGGTCTGTTGCCCTGATCAATAAATCCGACCTGGGCAGTGCTGTCGTCCCCGGTGATCTTCCCTTTACCACCGTGATCCCCATCTGCGCCAAAACCGGTGAGGGACTGGAACTCCTTGCCGATACTGTGGAGCTGATGTTTGCCGGAGCGACCCCCTGTGACGGCTCTGTGCTGACCAACGCCCGGCAATACGATGCCATTCGCCGTGCCCAGGTTTCTATGGAATCGGCACTTTCCGGGCTGCGTGCCGGTTTGACTCCGGATGCGGTGCTCATTGATGTGGAAGCCGCTATGGAGGCAATGGGAGAAGTAACCGGTGCCACCGTCCGGGAGGACATTACTGCCCGGATCTTTGAACGTTTCTGTGTAGGAAAGTGAGAAGCTTATGATATATTTGGATAACTCTGCCACCACCAAGCCCTGTGCAGAAGCGGTGGCGGCTATGACCGATGCCCTGACCCAAAGCTGGGCAAACCCCAGTGCATTATACGGCTTTGGCATTGATGCCGCCCGTATGCTCCGCACCGCCCGGAACCGGGTAGCGGCAGCAATGGGTGCTGAACCAGACCGGGTGTTTTTTACCTCCGGCGGTACAGAAGCAGATAACTGGGCATTACTGGGCGCTGCCAAGCGCTTTGGCAAAAAAAACAAGCATATTGTTTCCACCGCTGTGGAGCATCACGCTGTACTGAACACCCTGAAAGAACTGGAGGCTCAGGGCTACTGCGTTACCTACCTGCAACCGGACGCTGACGGACAGATCACTTTGGATATGCTGAAGGCTGCGTTACGGAAGGATACATTTTTAGTGTCCGTTATGATGGTCAATAATGAAGTGGGCTCTGTAATGCCCATTGCCCAAATGGCAAAGCTTACCCATAAGCTCTGCCCCGATGCGGTTTTCCACACCGATGCCGTACAGGGATTTTTGAAGATCCCCTTCAAAGCCAAGACCCTGGGCGCTGACCTCATCACCGTGTCCTCCCATAAAGTCCATGGTCCAAAGGGTGCCGGTGCTCTGTATATCAGTCCCCGGCTTCGCTCCTTCCCGCCTCTGCTTTTGGGTGGCGGTCAAGAAAGCGGCTACCGCAGCGGCACGGAAGGCACACCGGCGATCTTCGGTTTCGCCACCGCCTGTGAAACGGTATCCGCCACCTTGACCCGGGATCTGGAACAGGAAAGAAGCCTTCTGTCCTATTTGGCAGAAGAATTATGTAAACTTAAAGGGGTGCAGATCAACGGTGCGCATCAAGCACCGCATATTCTGTCCTTGTCCATTCCCGGCATTCCCACCCAGAATATCATCAATTTGCTGCAGGACCGGGGCATTTGTGTATCTGCCGGCTCTGCCTGTGCCAAGGGACACCGGAGCCACACCCTCACCGCAATGGGTCTTTCTCCGGAACGGATGGACAGCTCTTTCCGGATCTCTCTGTGCCGGGATACCACCCGGGAAGAGCTGGATACCCTGCTGGCTGCCATCCGGGAAGATATTTTACCCAGAATATAAGAAACCTCTTGTTTTTTTCAAAGGATATGGTTATAATAAGTCGAGAAATGAAATAGGAGGTCATAGTATGGCTGTTAAAATTGAAAAGAATACCATCATCGGTGATGTTCTGGATGTAGCACCTCAGGCTGCTCCCCTGTTCTTCGCTATCGGTATGCACTGCCTGGGCTGCCCCTCTTCCCGCGGTGAAACTGTGGAAGAAGCCTGTGCCGTTCACGGCATCGACTGCGAGCCCTTCCTGGCTCAGCTGAACCACTTCCTGGAAGCCTACGAGGCTGACCAGGCCAACAAAGAAAACAAGGCTTGATCCCGGCTGCCATCCCCCAAAAAGGGATGGCAGATTTTTTTGGAGGTATTTATGCATCTGCCACCTTTGTCCCATCGGCTTTTGGCGTGCTGCCGTCTGATCCATCCCGGTGACCGGGTAGCAGATATCGGCTGCGACCACGGCTATCTGGGGATCTACCTGCTGCTAAATAACGTTGCCAGCCAGGTAATTGCCGCTGACCTGCGGGAAGGTCCTTTAAGCAGCGCTATAGCCAACGCAGAAAAATACGGTGTCCGGGAAAAGATCCGCTTTTACCTTTCCGACGGTGTAAAGAATATCCCCCGGGATTTTGATACTATGGTCTGCGCCGGTATGGGCGGTGATACCATTCGGTTGATTTTGGAAGCCGCTCCCTGGCTAAAGGATCCTTCCTACCGGCTGATCCTTCAATGTCAGTCCCACCGCCCGGAGCTGCGGAAATATCTGTACGAGCAAGGCTTTTCCATCACCCGGGAAATTTTGGCAAAAGACAGCAAGTCGGATCGTAGCCATGTCGTTCTGTGAGCCAAGGAGTTGGAGAGATATTTTGTCTTCCTAAGACCGCTT
>JAZQHW010000176.1:0-3659 GCA_045540795.1 Faecousia sp.
TGAAAACGGGTATAAGGTGCAGTATGAATGTGAAAATAACCGAATGACCTGTACTGAGGTATCAGATCTTGCCGGGTTTCTGAACTTTGATCCTGTGAAGATCTTACTGGCGATAAAGCCGGAAAAGTTAGCGCAGGTTCAGGAAAGTATACAGCAATGGCTGCCGGCAACCTTGACGGTGGTGCAAACAGCGCCTTTCTATCTGGAAGTGCTGCCTGCTTCTATCAACAAGGGGAAGGGGCTCCTGGACACCTGCCATGTGCTGGGAATTCTCCCTGAGGATACGGTTGCTTTTGGAGATGCGGAAAACGATATTCCTATGCTGAAAGCGGCAGGTGTAGGGGTTGCTATGGGAAATGCTGCCCCCAATGTAAAAGCCATAGCGGATGCCGTTACCGGGGATAATAACCAGGATGGGATCGCTGTTTGGCTGGAAGAGAAGCTGCAATTATAAGACTCTTTAAACGAATTCTTAAGACTTTTTAAAGGTGGTTGACACAGAATTAAAATAGCAGTAAAGTCTGGATGTAAACTCCAAACAGTGAGGGATTCTGTATGTTTATTGCTATGTTTAACGGCTGGTATTTCTTCTGGCTGATCCTGTGCGCAGGGGCTACCGCCGGTCTGTACTTCCTTTTGCGAAATAGAAGCACCGTTACCCAAAAAGCGGTATTGTTTGGGCTTTTAGTATTCGGCTTGCTGCTGCATTTTTTGAAGGTGTATATCCCGCCATACTCTGTAGATGAAGCAAGAATGCTCCGGGACAGCTGGTTTGTGAATATCTGCGGCGCCAATATTGCACTGTTTCCTTTCTTTTTCTGGTCCAAAAGTGATAGAGTGAAGGACTATATGTTCTATATCGGTGTGATCAGTGGGCTGATCGCTCTGTTCTACCCCCAGGAACCCATTGCCAAGACGAATCAGCTGGGAGAGCAGTTGGATATTGTAAGATTCTATTACCATCATTGGATGGTTTTGGCAGTGCCGCTGCTGATGGTTTTGTTTGGTCATCATACCTTGTCTTATAAGCGTGTCCTCAGCGCACCCACCGGATTGCTGCTTTTGATGCTGTTTATTATGCTGAATCAGATCTTCCAGTCGGAATTGGGATTTATTCCGTTGCGGGACAGAGGAAACTTTTTCGGTATTGATTACAAGAATACTTCTTACATATGGGGTCCCGGCACCAATGATGCCATCGGTAATTTCCTGGCGTTGTTCACTCCGGATATATTCAAGACTGTTCCTGTAGGTGAATTTGCAGGGCAGATCAAGTATTGGCCCTGGTTTTGGCTGATCCCACCGGTGTATATTCTTGTGACACCGATTTCTGTGGCAATTGCTTTGGTTTTCGACAGAAAGCATTTCACTGCGGATGTAAAAAGCGCATCCAGCCGCCTTCGTGCGATCCATTATATACATTGATCATTCAGCTCCCAAGCACTTGGGAGCTGAAAAATTTTTCTTGCTATTGAATAGTAGAAATGATAAAATGTATCTGTTAAAAAGTATGTTTTAACACATAGGAGGAAAGTGTATGGCAAAGAAAAGATGGATAGCAATGCTGCTGGCAATCTGCTTATTAACAGGTATGCTTGCCTGCCCGGCACAGGCGGAAGCCAGTGACCCGGTGGAAAAAGAGGAAGGGGATATCATTATTCCTTTTGACCCGCCCACAGCCACAGATCCTACCGTACCGGATACTTCCGAGCCGGAGGAAGTAAATTATAACAATGTATATACCGCAGCTGTGGAAATGGACTTTTCAGATGCAAATGATTTACCCACTGTATGTCCCTACTGCTATGACGAGGTAACCTGGACTGCACTTGCTGCAGCCAACGGCGAAAGCAATGTTACTTTGGCAAGTGGTCACTATTATGTTGCAGAAGACCTTTCCAACACTATGATCTATGAGGTGTCCGGTGAGGTCTGTCTGCACCTGAACAGCAAGACCGTCTCCTGCACCAACAGTGTGTTCAATGTGCCGAAGAGCGCTACCTTGAATATTATGGGTGAGGGTACGGTTTCCGGTGTTACAGAATCCGCCGACATTGAAGCAATGCTGCTGAATAAGGGTACTGTTAATCTGTGTGGCGGTACCTATACCTGTAACAGCACTGCCAAGAGCGCCATCACCAATCACGGAACGTTGCGTATGTATAACGGAACCGTTCTGAATTCCCCCAGTGGCAAGTATAATCTGTTGTGTACTGCCGGTAAGCTGCTGATTGCAGGCGGTTCCAGTATCGGAAAGAAGAATCTTCGTGTCTCCGCAACCGGAAAGCTGACTTTGGCAGGTGCACCGCAAATTGCAAGATTGGACTTGACCCACGATGCTTTTACAACTGCGGACATCACGGATTTGGACCCTGCCGCAAAAATTTCGGTGATCGCTAAGCTGGGTGTGTTTACCAATGAAGTGGACAACGCACAGGAATTGGCAGGCTGCTTTACTGCATTGGGGTCCAAATGTGAGATCAAAGTAGAAGGCAATGCTCTGTATTATTTCTCTAATACCCATGAGCATAGCTTTACCAATTATGTAAGCAACGGTGATGCAACCTGTACCGCAGACGGCACTAAAACTGCTAAGTGTGACGGTTGTCCGGAAACTGAAACGGTTACCGATGAGGGCAGCAAGCTGGATCATAGCTTCACTAACTATGTAAGTGATAATAACGCAACCTGTACCGCAGACGGCACTAGGACTGCCAAGTGCGATAATTGTGAGGAAACTGACACCATCGCTGACGAGGGCAGCAAGCTGGATCATAGCTTCACTAACTATGTAAGTGACGGCAATGCCACCTGTACTGCAGACGGTACAAAGACTGCCAAGTGCGATAATTGTGAGGAAACTGATACCATCGCTGACGAGGGCAGCAAGCTGGATCACAGCTTCGTAAACTATGTCAGCGACGGCAATGCCACCTGTACCGCAGACGGTACCAAGACTGCCAAGTGCGATAATTGTGAGGAGACCGACACCATCGCTGACGAGGGCAGCAATTTGGATCACAGCTTCACTAACTATGTAAGTGACGGCAATGCCACCTGTACCGCAGACGGCACCAAGACTGCCAAGTGCGACAATTGTGAGGAGACCGACACCATCGCTGACGAGGGCAGCAAGCTGGATCATAGCTATGTTGAGGGTGCCTGTGGTACTTGCGGCGAAGCCGACCCGGATTATGTAGTGCCTTCTGAGCCGGAAGAGCCTGTTGCTTTGGCAATTACCCAACAGCCTGAGGATGTATCTGTCCCTAGCGGTGAAACGGCAACAGTTACTTTTACCGCAGAGGGCGAGGGATTGACCTACAAATGGTATTACAAGAATAAGGGCGTGGCAGGCTGGTATTTGACTACCGCCTTTACAGGCAACACCTATACTGTTACTATGAACAGTACCCGAAACGGCAGACAGATCTACTGTGTAGTAAAGGACAAGTATGGCAACAGTGTACAAACGAATACGGTTACGTTGAGTCTGGAAACCTCCGGTGCGGTGACCATCACCCAGCAGCCTGAGGATGTAACAGTTCCTGCCGGGGAAACGGCAACGGTTACATTCACCGCCGAAGGCGAAGGCTTGACTTATAAGTGGTATTACAAGAATAAGGGCGTGGCAGGCTGGTATGTAACTACAGCCTTTACCG
>JAZQHW010000177.1:0-7186 GCA_045540795.1 Faecousia sp.
TCGCTATGAAATACATAGAGGCGCATATACAAGACCCGACCCTTTCCAATGTGGAGCTTGCCAAGCACCTCGGTATCAGCGAGGTGTATCTGAGAAAGCAGTTTCAAGCCTGCTATCATACTACGCCCAAGCAATATATTCTGGATATTCGGATCCGCAAAGCCAAGCAACTGCTGATCGACACGCCGTTTGCCATTGCTGCCATTGCAGAAGAATGCGGTTTTTCCAGTGCTTATCACTTTTGCCGTTGTTTTAAACAACGCACCGGGAAGACACCAACCCAATACGCATCAGCGAACAGGAGCTACGAGATATAAAAAGGCTTGACTGAATTGGTCAAGCCTTTGGTTTTAGAATAAGGTTGTAATCCAATAAATCAATCCATATACCACGCTTGCGCTCACACCATACAAAATCACCGGACCCGCAATTGTAAACATCTTAGCACCAATGCCGAGGATGAAGCCTTCTGCTTGTGTCAAGTCAGGCAGCAGGACTTCTTTAAAGTCCAAATAATCTTTTTGCATTGTTATATAAGATATTTTCTTTATCCTGCTGAGAAATCAATGCATATTCGATCCGTCCCCGTTGAGAGCCTGCTGCATAAGTATCAGTTCCGAAGAGTATCCGGTCCGAACCGATCTGGGATACCGCATACTCGATCACCTTATTTTTTAAACTATCCATACCGGAAGTGTCCGTATAAACATTTCTGTGCTTTGCATATTTGACAGCGTCGATATGCAGTTTTCCGCCCAGATGGGCAACAATAAAGGTTGCGTTAGGAAAAGCATTCGCTAAGCCCACATAATCTTCCCTTCCATAGTGCATCTGCACAATGGCGGATCGCTCGTCCGCGAAGGAAAATATCTTCTCGCCGTATTCTGCCAGGGTATACTGATGCAATCTTGGATGCAGCTTCATGCCAACGCATTTCTCGTTTTTCAGCATTCTGTCGGCCTGTTCAAAGGTGCTGTCGTTTCGCGGATCGATCACCACCCACTGATAAAGATTAGGGATATCCTGCACCAGACGGAACATATCTTCATTCGCCTGCACGGTATCCGCCAAATCCACCAAGGCTTCCATAGGCGACGCCAAAACGGTGCTGACTTTTGCCGCCTTCTCCATCTGCGACAGTTCATCCCAATAGGCGGTATAATAAGGCCCCTCCTGCATGATTTTAGAAATCGGAACACTTTTTATTGTCTCTTTCGGCGCATACCGGATATGGCAGTGGGAATCAATTGCATTTATTTCCATAAAACACTCCTCTTTATTTCACACCGTCAGTACGACCTTGCCAATATTCTGACCTTTATAAAGAATATCCTGGGCAGCCTCGGCTTCGGTTATGGGCAAAACCTTGTGAATGGTGGGCTTTACCTCGCCGCTTTCAACCTTCGGCCATACATTTTTAACCAGATCGCTGAGGATCTGTGCTTTGACCTCGGGCGCTCTGGAACGAAGGGTAGAGCCGATGATCCGCACATTTCTGACATAAATATTCTTAAGATCGATCTCCGTTCTTGTGCCTGCCAATGCGGCGATCATAATCCACCGTGCGCCTTTGTTCAGATAGTGCAGGCATTCTCCCATATGGGTACCGCCCAGACAGTCGATGGCAACATCTACGCCATAGCCTTGCTCCAGCTGTGCATTCAGCACATCGGCAAGGTTTTCTTTTGATGTGTCCACGATCACATCCGCACCCAGATCCCGGATCGCATCGGCTTTGGCGGCACTGCGGACCGTTGTGATCACACGCAGACCGAAGGCTTTTGCCATACGGATCGTCACGCTGGCAAGACCGCTGTTGCCACCGGTGATCAGCAAGGTGTCACCGGCTTTTGCGCCGCCTTCAATAAACAGGTTCAGATATGCGGTGGCAAAGGCTTCCGGCATCGCTGCTGCCTCTACCATTGTGCAGTTTTTGGGAACCGGCATCAGCATATCGTATTTGATATTGGCAAATTCCGCATAGCCGCCGCCACCAAGGAGGGCACAGACCTTATCACCGACCTTCCAGTTTGATTTTTCCTTTGCACCGTCGGCAATTTCTACGATAGTACCGGAAATTTCCAAACCCATCCATTCCGGGCAACCGGGAGGGGGTGGGTAATCGCCTTCTCTTTGCATCAGGTCCGCACGGTTCAGAGCTGCTGCCTCGATCTTCACTAAGCAATCATCGTTGCCCAAAACCGGATCGGGGACATTGTCCCATCTTAAAGATTTATCTTCATTCACAAGTATGGCTTTCATTGGTGACCGCCCTCCTATGTCATTATTATTTGCGGCATCCGTCTATCAGTATATTTTGACCGGATATGTAAGCTGCCTTATCACTGGCAAGGAAGCAGATCAAATCTGCATTTTCTCTGTTGGTGCCGGTTCTTCCTATATGGGACAGGGTGGTGGGTTGATGGAAGTCAATGTCCCGGTTGCTGGAAGGACTGACGCTTCCGGGGGATACTGCATTTACGGTAATTCCCTTGGTTGCAACCTCTTTGGCAAGGGCTTTGGTAAAGGAGATCATTGCGCCCTTTGTGGCGGAATAGTGGGTGGCTTTCGGATTTCCGTACACACCTGCCACAGAAGCAACGTTGATGATCCGTCCGTAACCGTTTTCTATCATTTGATCAATGACTGCCTTTGTAAAATAAACAGTGCCCATAAGATTGACATCAAAGAACTTTTTCCACAAGTCCACGGGCAGGTCGGTAAAGCTGCCCCGCTGCCGCCAAAGACCTGCGTTATTTACAAGGATGTCCACCTTGCCGAAGCGTTCTTTTGTTTTTGCTACCACTTCCAGAACTGCGTCATTGTCTGAAACATCGCAGGTGAGAGCCATAGCGTTTTCAGTGATCGCCAGGACTTCCTTTTCTGTGATGGACAAGGTCTCCGGATCCAGATCCACCAGAACAACATTGGCGCCACCCTCTGCCAGCACCAAAGCGACTGCTCTGCCGATACCGACAGCAGCGCCGGTTACAATTGCGGTTTTTCCTTCAAAACTCATTTTTTATACTCCTTTCAAAAATCGATATCGTCACGAATCTTTTTCATTGTGGACAAAAGAGGCTGTGTAGCGGTAGAATGGGCATCATGCTCATATACACAAAGGGACATACAGCAGCCAAGCTGCAGACCAAGCCGTCTGTGTAAGGCGCACACACCGTTGGATAAGAATAAGAACGGAGCGTCTAACTCCCGCTTTAACAGATCAGTGATACGCAGATTCTCAATCTGCTGCTCCATGGTTTTTGCACCGGTAACGATTTTAATAATATCTGCGCCTCTGCGCTTTTGCTCCTGTGCAATTTCCAGAACCCGTTCTGCCGGGATGTATTTGCGCACGTGGGAGGACATTATCACCTGTGCGCCCTTTTGATGCAGAAGATCGATCAGTTCCATTTGCTTTTTGATCGCCTCCGCATCATCCGTCAGCTCCTCCGGATGCTTACAGAATAAATCGCCCATCACATCGCAAAGTACAGCGCCGCTTTCCGCAAGGGTAATTATGCCGTCTGCCAGCTCCTCATCGGTCTTTCCGGTGTTGCTTTTGCCCCGGTAGTAGGTTACATAAAAGGGTCTGCCTTTGCCTTCGGCAAAGATCTGTTGATAGGTCTCCGGATTTTGGTATTCCGGCTTAAGGGACTCCACTTGAAGTCCGTAGGCATCTGCACCAAGCATATTGGCATTTCTGATCCTGCCAATGGCTGTTTCCGGTGTGTTACACTGCAGAATTACTGTGAGCATTCCTTCTCTGGTTAAAAATGTGTTTTCCATAATGTTACCCCCTCTTCATGGCATTTCTGCCACCGTCGATCATAATATTTTCACCGTTGATAAACTGTCCTTTATCGGAAGCAATAAACAAGATGAGATCCACGATCTCCTGGGGCTCTGCCGAACGCTTTAACAGTGTTTTCATCCCTGCCATTCCCGGGCGGGTCATCACCGGACCGGGCGAAACACAAACGCAGCGGATACCGTGTTTTGCACCGTACTGGGCAACGGATTTTGTGAAGCCGTACATCAGACCAGCCTTGGAGGTGGCATACTCCATACCGTAGGGTGTGCCTTCTGCGCCTGTAATGGAACCGATGTTAACGATCAAGCCGCTTTTCTGCTCCCGCATTTGCTTCAGTACAGCGTGAGCAAAATAGAAAGGTCCTTTCAGGTTTACATCGATTCCCCAGTCATAAACCTCGATGGGTACATCCGGAAATTCCGGATATTTTTCCTTGTCCACCTTCAGTATTCTGGGCGCATAGCCGCCAGCGAAGTTCACAAGCACATCGATACTGCCGAATTCAGTCACTGCCAGATCCCGGGCAGCGCAAATCTGGGTATAATCCCGGACATCACACAGGCAGGCAATTGCTTTGCCCTTGCCTTTTATGTTGATCTCAGTTGCTTTTTCCTTCAGCACTGCTTCGTTCACATCGCACATGACCACATTTCCACCCAACGCGGCAAAGTTCTGGGCAAAAAGCAGTCCCATACCTGAGGCTGCTCCTGTAGAAATGGCGACTTTACCTGTAAAATTCATAATTTTTACCTCCTTTTTCATATTTTATATTTTACATTCTTACAAATCAATAGAAAAAACGATATGTTGTTAACATATTTGATACTATTATCAATAATTGATGTTGTTTTTTTTATCAAATACGGTATAATGGTTTTGGTGATGTAAATGAATGATCCCAGTAATATGGTTGTAACCAAAATACACGCTCCGATTATTGTTCACTCTCAAAAAGGGAGAGTGTTTCAAATGAAAAACCGTCAAACTTTTGGTTTGTCCTTGTGCATCAGTGGTCAAATAACCTATAAAATGAATGATAAAACTTATATTTCCACGCCGAATACTGCGGTCCTGCTGCCCAAAGGCGGTTCATACTCTCTATTGGGCAACAAGGAAGGGATGTTCCCTCTTATCAATTTTACTTGCACCAATTTTAGTTGTGATGAGATTATGGTGATCCCTCTGGAGCAGGCACAAAGCTGTATAAAAAGTTTTGAAACGATAAAAAGCTTGTTTCAGCGTGGCGGCAGTTTTCTTGAAATCTACAGTGCGTTTTATGATTTGCTGGGTAAGGTTTTTTCGGTAACGACACCAAAGCCTATGCCACTGGATTTTGCCATTAAGTATATTGAGCAAAATTTGCAAGATCCCGAATTGTCCAATGTTACCCTTGCTGATAAGATCGGAATCAGTGAAGTGTATCTTAGAAAGCTGTTTCTTTCCTATTGCGGTGTTACTCCCAGACAATACATTCTGGAAGCCAGAATCGTAAAGGGAAAACAAATGCTGGTAGATACACCCCTTACCGTTACCACAATTGCCCGGGAATGCGGCTTTTCAAGCGTTTATCATTTTTGTCGGGCATTTAAAAAACGAACCGGCATAACTCCTACGCAATATGCCGCCCAAAACAGAATATATAAAATGTAAAGTAAAAGCGATCCACCGCTGCTAAAATAAATTTGCGGTGTAGATAAATTTTAAGAATACAATGGAGGTTACCGGTATGCATTCCTTTTTGCTGATCGGACAGTCGAATATGGCAGGCCGCGGTTATCTGAACGAAGCACGGGAAATTGATAAAAGCCGCATTTATACCCTGCGCAACGGGCGTTGGATGAAAATGTTCCGTCCTATCAATCCCGACCGTCGTTTTTCCGGTGTGAGTCTTGCCGAAAGCTTTGCGGAAGCTTATTCCAAAAAACACAATGTGGATGTGGGATTGATTTGCTGCGCAGACGGAGGAACAAAGCTTGAACAATGGATGCCCGGGGAGTTGCTGTTTGACAATGCGGTAAATAACGCCCGGCTTGCCGCGCGTACATCAGAAATCGTCGGTGTGCTTTGGCATCAGGGGGAAAGCGATTCTACGGACGCGCTTTACCCTACCTATCAGGTTCGCCTTGAAACGATGATCCGGGCTTTGCGAAAGGAGCTTAACCTGCAGGATGTTCCCTTTGTCCTAGGTGGCTTAGGGGAATACCTGGAATTTTACCCCTTGCCAAACTATGTTCATATCAATCGTGCTCTTCAAAATATTGCGGAAAGTAACGAACTGGTCGGTTTTGCTTCAGCGGAAGGGCTGACTGCAAATCCGGATAATTTGCATTTTAATGCCCAATCTCTTTATGAGTTTGGACTCAGGTATTTTGAAACGTTTGAGAAGCTGAATAAGCAAGCAGATCCTGCCGGAAAGAACACCGTAAAAGAGGATCTGCTGCGCAGTGAAATGGAGTTGTTATAGAACAGAAAAGGGTAGTTTAACAGATACATCGGGAGTAAATATCTGCGAATTTGCACATACTGAAAACGGTGATGAATATGGATTCCATTTGGGAAAAAGATGTGCAAATGCCCCGGTTTCCTCAGTTGACTGAGGATCTGCAGACGGATGTTTTGGTTATTGGCGGCGGCTTGGCAGGCTTATTATGTGCCTGGAAGCTTACCAAAGCCGGAGTGGACTGTGTGCTGATCGAGGAAAAACGGCTGATGTGCGGTACCAGCGGCAGAACCACGGCAAAGATCACGTCCCAGCACGGAAGGATCTACAGCAAGCTGCTGGATACCTTAGGAACGGAAAAAGCCCGGTTATACTGGCAGGCAAATACAGATGCCCTGGCAGCGTTCCGGGAACTGGCACAGAAAATAGATTGTGATTTTCAAAGCCAAAGCAGCTATCTGTTTGCAGAGCGTGAGATCGACAAGCTGGATCAGGAGATGGCAGCCTATGAACGGTTAGAGATCCCATATCATTGGAGGGATACGTTGCCGCTGCCGTTTCCGGTGATTGGCGCTTTGGAGTTTACAGAGCAGGCGCAGGTTCATCCTTTGAAATTGGCTGCCGGTATTGCCGGGGATATAAAGGTGTTTGAGAAAACCAAGGCTTTGGAGTTTATGAAAAACGGGGTGCGGACACCCCAGGGGAGGATCCGGGCAGAGAAGCTCGTCGTGGCGACCCATTTTCCCATACTCAATAAGCACGGAAGCTATTTTTTGAAGCTGTATCAACAACGCTCCTATGTGATCGCGTTGGAAAACGGGGAGCAGGTAGACGGAATGTATCTGGATTGCAGGGAGAACGGTTTGTCCGTCCGAAATGCCGGACCGTGGATCTTGTTAGGTGGTGGCGGACACCGCACCGGAAAGCAGGGG
>JAZQHW010000178.1:0-12022 GCA_045540795.1 Faecousia sp.
AATCATCTCCAATGCGTCCGATGCCATGGACAAGCTGGCATACACCGCTCTCACCGATGACAAGATCGCCATTGACCGGGATAAACTCACCGTCACCATCACCCGGGATAAGGATGCCGGCATTCTTACCGTTTCCGACAACGGCATCGGTATGACCCGTGAAGAGATGGAAGAAAATTTGGGCACCATCTGCAAGTCCGGTTCTCTGGGCTTCAAGCAGAATATGGAAGAAGCCGAGGATATCGACATCATCGGTCAGTTTGGTGTTGGTTTCTACGCCAGCTTTATGGTGGCAGAGTCTGTCACCGTGATTTCCAAAAAACATGGCGAAGACACCGCCTGGAAGTGGGTATCTGACGGTGCGGACGGCTACACCATTGGAGAAGCGGAAAGAAGCTGCCCCGGTACCGATGTGATTATGACCTTAAAAAAGGACACCGAGGACGAGGAATACTCTCGCTTCCTGGAGGAATATGAGATTCGTTCTCTTGTGAAGAAGTATTCCGACTATATCCGCTACCCCATCCGCATGGACGTCACCAAGTCCCGGAAGAAAGCCAACTCCCCCGAGGACAAACCGGAATACGAGCAGTACACCGAGGCAGAAACCCTCAATTCCATGGTACCTCTGTGGCAGCGGTCCAAGAAGGATGTGACAGAAGAAGAATACGAAACTTTCTACCGGGATAAGTTCTACGATTTTACCAAGCCTGCCCGTACCATCCATATCAGCGCCGAGGGCACTGTATCCTACAAGGCGCTGCTGTTTATTCCCGGCAAAGCGCCCTATGATTTTTACACCAAGGACTTCAAGCGTGGACTGCAGCTGTACTCTTCCGGCGTAATGATCATGGAATCCTGCGAAGAGCTGCTGCCGGAGCATTTCCGTTTCGTACGGGGCGTTGTGGACAGCCAGGATCTCTCCCTGAATATCAGCCGCGAAATGCTGCAGCATGACCGGCAGGTAACCGTCATTGCCCGGAACATTGAGAAGAAGATCAAGCAAGAGCTTCTGTCTATGCTGGAAAATGACCGTGAAAAGTACGAGGAATTCTACGCTGCCTTTGCCCGCCAACTGAAATACGGCACCGTCGCCGAATACGGCGCCCACAAGGACGCAACCCAGGATCTGCTGCTGTTCTACAGTCATAAGCAGGGCAAGCTTATCACCCTCAAGGAGTACACCGACTCCATGGCTGAGGATCAGGAAAAGATCTACTACATCCCCGGTGAGAGCAAGGAGCGGCTTGCCAAGCTGCCCCAGGTACAGACCCTCGCCAACAAGGGTTACGATGTGCTGCTGTTTACCGACGAGGTGGACGAATTCGTTCCCCAGACGCTGACAAGCTACGCAGACAAAGCTTTCTGTAACGCCGCCACCGAAGATCTGGGCTTGCAGACCGAGGAGGAAAAGAAGGCTCTGGAAGAAAAAGCCGACAGCTTAAAGGGTCTGCTGACCTTTGCAAAGGACACCTTGAAAGATGCGGTCAAGGAAGTCAGGCTGTCTGCAGAGCTGGGCGACACACCGGTGCGGATGGTGCCCGGTTCCGGCATGAGCTTTGAGATGGAAAAGTATTTCAAGCGGATGAACCCCGGAATGAGCATTCCCTCTGAGCGGATCCTGGAGCTGAATCCGGAGCATGACGCGGTAAAGGCACTGAACGCCGCCCTCACGGAAGATCCCATGAAAGCCGCAGATTATGCAAAACTTCTGTGTTGTCAGGCACAGCTGCTGGCAGATCTGCCTCTGGAAGATCCGGCAGAATACACCGCGCTGGTGTGCAAGCTGATGAAGTAAAAGAAAACCGGAATGCTTGAGCATTCCGGTTTTTTGTTTGCTATGTTTAGGGTGCGGCAACAATATCGTAGGGCCAATCCTCGATGCCGCCGAACTCTCGGATCCAGGTGTAACCCAGCTTCTCCAGAGTTTCAGAGGCAGTCTTGCTGCGGTTGCCGCTGCGGCAGTACACAAGAATCAGCTGATCCTTGTTAGGTAGCTTCTCTGCTGCCTGGTCCTCGATCTCATCATGGGGGATCAGGATGGCGCCGGGAATACACATTTCATCGTACTCCGCTGCGGTGCGCACGTCCAGGATAACGTAATTCTTCTCGGTATCCATCAGCTTCTTGGCTTCTTCAGCGGTGATGTTCATGTATGCAGCCTCATTTTCCGGTTTGGTGGATTGGGTGGTAGTCTGCTCCGGCTGTGTGGTGGTCTGCCCGGGCTGGGGTTCTTCCTTGCCGCAGCCTGCCAAAAGGGCTACCGCCAGCAAAGCGATCCAAATCTTTTTCATGGTTCTTCTCCTTATTATAATGCATTTATGGGCGCTGCCGGCACAATGGCCACTTGCCGTTTTCCGTTGTGGATGGTATCAAAACTCACGAATTTCCCATCAAACACGAAACGGTTGTGCAGGTCACAGCGAATATCATTGGGGGTGGGTTTGAAAGATTTTGCCTTGAGGATCATTTTTGTTTCGCCGGTGGCGATCTTGTAATACTGGATCTCCCGGTAATTATCCCGGACATAGCCGTCACCGATAATATAACTGCCGTCCGGCGAGATATTGCAGTGGATGTCCGGATGACCGCCATCGTGGAAGTAGGGCATATCATACTCTACCCAAGTGCAATCTTCCATATCGATGCAGTACATGCTCTTTCTGCCCGGCTGCACAGAGCAGTGGGCAACCAATTCCCGATCGTTGACCCAGATGTAATGGGATACATAGGTAGTGGTCAGTACCGGCTTCACATTCCCCTCCAAATCACCCAAAAGCAGGGATGTGGACCAGGTGCCGCTGCCATCGGCAGGTTTAAAATTCCGCACAAGTGTCATATACTTATTGGAACCGGGGTTGAAGGTGATGTGATTGACCAGGACTTTCTGCTGTTCGGTAAAGCCTGCGGCCTTTGCCAGCACCTCATAATTTACAAGCATTTTGGACTTGCCGGTTTCCATATCCGTAAGGAAAATGCCATCCTCTTTTGGGATATTCACATTCGCAAAGGGATCGGCCGCCGCGGCGTAGCCATAGCCGGGACGAAAATCATAAATTCTGCCAAAATTCACCGCCATACCCCACTTGCCGTCAGGGGAAATGCAAGCCACAGGACGATCGGTATATGTTTTCTCGCCGGTCATATAATTATGGGTCACCGTGGAAAACTTGCCGTTTTCATACACATTATAGTAGACTGTGTCCGCCTTGGTGGGATGATACTGTAAGAGCGCACCCTGCTGGAAATTCCAGGCAGTGGTGGTGGCAAAGGGAATAAATTTTCCATCTTCCAGATATCCTAATTCTGCCACATCCTCAGCCACCGGCAACCGGTCCATAAACTGCACCCGGTGACACAGATGGCGATTTCCCTGGCTGGCGCGCAGGTCATAGTAGCCGAAAAAATAATGGGCATCATCATCCGGTGTAATGATCTGCGGTTGTTCATAAAGATCGCTGACAAAGCTTGACTTCATACGCACACCTCCTTGGTGAAATCCAACTTAGTATACTGAAAAAATCCAAAAAAATCAACCCCAAACATACAAGTATTGACTTTTCCTCCCTTTGCGGTTATCATTTTACGCAGTGATGATTTTGAAAGGATGCTGTTATGGACGTTCAGCTTCTTATTGACTCCGCCTCCGATGTTTTGCCGGATGAAGCCAAAAAAATGGGGATCACCTGCATTCCCATGGAGATTACCTTCGGAGATGAAGTTTACCGGGACGGTGTCACACTTTCCCATGAAGAATTTTATAACAAGCTGGCGCAAAGCAGCACCCTGCCTGCTACCAGTCAGATCAATCCCGCAATTTATGAGGACTATTTTACGCGTCTCACCGCAAATGGTGAGCAGCTGGTGGTCATTACGCTGTCTTCCCAGCTGTCCGGCACTTACCAGAGCGCTGTGATCGCCGCAGAAAACTTTGAAGGTAAGGTTTTTGTGGTGGACAGCATGAACGCTGCCATTGGGCAGCGGCTGGTATTGCTGCGGGGGCTGCAGTTGAAGGAGCAAGGTCTGACCGCAGAGCAAATCGCCAAGGCGTTGGACGAAGAAAAATCGCAAATCCGCCTGGCTGCCATGATCGACACTTTGGAGTACCTGAAAAAGGGCGGTCGGATCTCCGCAGCTGTGGCTTTCGCCGGCGGAGCGCTGGGCATCAAGCCTGCCATCGAAATCAGGGAAGGCAAGGTAGTAATGGCCGGAAAAGCCAGAGGTATCAAGCAGTGCCACAGCCTTTTGAAACAGCTGCTTGACGATGCCGGTGAAATCGACAGGGACAGACCGGTTGCTGCCGTGTTCTCTGCCTCCGACGAAGGTCTGCAGCAGTTTTTTGCCGATTACCCAGAGTTGACCGCCCCCGCCTACAGCCTTGGCTGCACCATCGGTACCCACATCGGTCCCGGCGCTTACGGTCTGGCATTTTTCGCAAAATAAAATCCAACCCTTCCCATTGGGGAAGGGTTTTTCTTTGATTGCAGCTCCATCTGTCAGATTCTTCGCCGGTTATGCGGATTTGGCTGCTAAAACCATATAAAATTCCTGCCCCGGTAACTCCGGGGCAGGTCTTTTTATTGTGCTGCAACAGGTTCGGGAGAATCAAATGGGTTTTTAAGGGCATAGTTGACGGCTGCCAGGGCCATATCGTACTGCTCCTGGGTCAGCACCAGATCCTCCCGGGGAGATTTATAATGGCGCATTGCGGTGGGAACAGTGGTGTATTTCAGTTCCTCAAACTCCGTAATATCCATAAGGGATGCATACCACACATAGCCGATAAGCACTCTGCCATAGTCGGACTTATGGGCATAGTCACGGAACAGATCCTTGTCCGTCATACCCATATTCCGGGCATACTGGATCACGGAGCCGCCGGGGATCACATCATCAAAAGAGTAAAGCTCGCTGGGGATAATGTGATTGACCGCCACATCGCAGATGGCATCGTACATGGTCTGGGCATCATTACCAAAGTTCTTAATGTAGTTCTTTGCCCAGGTCACAGGATAGCCGGGACGGGCGATATCGAAGATCCAGGCAAGATCTTCCGGTTCTTCTACACCGGAATCCTCCCAACCCTCATTCTCACCGGCATCGGTACCGCCACCGTCGTCGCCTTCCAGGCTGTTGACATAGTCAGCATAGGCCTCGGGGATCTCTGGGATAATACCCACGGAATGCCAATCCAACTGGGGCTCATAGCCCACGGTGTTGATCACATATGTGATCAGGGTTTCCAAATTGTCATTTTCAAAAGTAGACATCAGACCGGAAACGGTATGCAGTTCCTGGAAGATCACCACATCCCAGTTTTGATCGGTCAAACCGTCAGCCAAGGTGGAATTCTTGAGTAGCGTCCAGGCGCCGTTTTCATCGCTGCCGGTGTTTTTATAATAGGTATACGCCGCTGCATCGGTCTGCAGAAAGCCCACATGACCCTTCACAGAGCAGCCGCTTTCGTACATGCAGCCAAGGACAAATTCCTGATCCGGCGCTTCTGTCTTGAAAATACCGGCAAGCAGGGCGGTAGCATCCACGGAAGCGCTGTTGCCGATGACGATAGCTTTGAGGATTCCGTCGTCGGCAGCTGCCTGTTTCTTTGCCACAGACTGTGCCATATTGGTCACATTCCAGTCTGCCATTGCTGTGCTGTAGGTATCATACATTGCCATCAGCGCTCTGTTTTGGGTCAGGGTCAGCTTGCCCCAGAACTTCTCATTCACAATTTCAGTGACCTGCTGCAGGTTTGCGGCAACCTTTTTGCCGTACAGGCAAGTGCCGTCCGCAAATTGGATGTAGGGCCTGCCGTAGATCATCGTAGCGGCATCTACCGTGTCGGCACTCTCGCCGTCCATAATATCCGTGATCAGGACACCGGTGGTTGCCTTAACGCCGTAGTCGCTCTTTTCAAAAGCCGTATACATACTGTCTGCGGCATCCAAAGTGGGGGTCTCATTGGCAGTGCTGACAGTGATACCATAGGTTGCGATCTTTGCAAGGACAACCTCGTCCACCTGAATATCACCTGCGTAGTAAAGGCCGGTCTTGCCAGGTCGCAGATTCACAGAGGATATCTTCAGCACATACTTGTGGAAAGACTTGCCGCTCTCATCCAGCACCATGTAGTCCTGGTAAGCCTTTACATCGCCGGAAAGGCTAGCGATCTTGCCATAGTTTTCCGTATCTTCCACGGTGTAATCGTCGGTGACACTGTCCTTCACATAGAGGGTGCCCTTTGCGGTTAATGTATCGATATTCCAACCATTCAGGTCCAGAATAATGCCGTCAGGAGTTGTTACACTGGTGGCATTTTCCAGCAATTTAACTGTGTCGCCCTTCTGTGCGGCGGTTAAAGCAGCAGCAGCGGTATCATAATAGGCCACGGTACCTTCATGGTCCACGCTGGCACCGGTCAGCGCAGCGACCACCAGGTCACCACCGGATACGGTCGCATAGAGCCGGGTATTTGCTATCAAAATACTCTCTTTCCCCACTGCCCCGCTGCAATTACCAATATCTGTTCCGGCTGCAGGTACGGTTGCAAACAGAAGCTCTGCCTTGCCGGTGAAATCGCCGGTGATCTGCAGCTTGCTTGCGCTGGAGCCGGCAAAGTAAATTTGCCCTGCAGCCGCATTTCCGGAAAGCTTAACAGTTGAATTGGAGGCCGCATAAACGCAATCGCCCAGGTTATCTGCTGTGCCGCTGACAAGCTTGCCGCCTTCCATATTGAAAACAGCATTTTTATCCAGCAGGCATACCGTGCCGCCGTTATTGGCAACATGATTGCCGATCACCGTACCACCGTACATATTGACAGTACCGTAAATATCCAATGCGCCGCCGTTTCTTGCGATCACATCGCCATTTCCCTGGGCTTCAATAGTACCGCCATAAATATTGACGGTGGTTTTGTTATAGATATAGATCACGCCGGCTGCATAGGCATCAGAGCCACCCCGGCCGGTAAGGCGACCGGTTTGGGCTTTGGAGCTGTCCATAATATTCAGGACCTCACCCGCACCGGCATTATAGGCTGCGCCCACCACAAAGGTTCTGCCGCTGCCGGCATAGGTATAGCCGTTCAGATCCAAACAGATCTGTACGCCGTTCTTCATTACTAGCTGGGATGCGCCTACATTTGCCACAAGCTTATAGTGACCTGCAGAGCTATCGGTGAGGGTTTCAGACAGTTCCTGCCAGACAACATTTTTCTGACAAGCCTCACACCAGCTTCCCTCGCCTACCACGATAGCATTACCGGAGACGGAAGCTGCCAAGCTCTTACCCGCCACAGAAATCGTCGCGCCGGAGATGTCCGCATTGTCCGCGGTGGCAACAGTTGTTCCTGCGGTAATGTCATTTTTTGCAGACAGTTCTGCGCTGCCTGTATACACGCCGCTGATAGTCAAGCTGCTCTTAGGCGTGCCGTCAATGTAAATATTATCTACCTTGGCGTCGCCGGAAAGGATCATTTCAGAGCCGCTGCCCAGGTAAACACAGGGGCCTACAGGTGCCGTACCGCTCTTGACCGTGCCGCCGGACATTGTGAACACACCGGAACCCTGCATACTGACAGCGCCGCCATAGGTTTGAGCCGTACCGCCAATGATAGTGCCGCCATACATATTGAACGCGCCCAGAGCGTTGACTACTGCGCCCTTACCGGCTGAGGCTGTGTTCACATCGGCAGTAGTTACAGTGCCGCCGTAAAGATTGATGGTGGCCTTACTGCAGGAATACAGCACACCTGCAGACCAGGCAGCATTGGTGCTGCCAGTGGACTTGATCACGCCGGTCTGGTTGGCGGAGCTGTCCATAATATTGAGAACAACAGCCGGTGTTGTGGAATTACTGCCGGCAATAAAGACACGGCTGTCGGTGCTGATAGTATAACCCGCCAGGTCGATACAATAGGTACCGGCGGTTTCAATGGTCCATTGTTTACTCCTGCTCACCGAGTCGGTCAAACGGTAATGTCCACCGGGTTCCGGGACGGTATCTGCTGTGAAGGCAGTCCAGGTCACGCCCGTTGCGCCGCAACAGGTGCAGGTAGTATCCTCCACTGCGTGAGCGCCGGGAACGATCATTCCCAGCAAAAGTGTCAAGGTGCAAAGAAGTGCCAATGCTCTTTTCATAGTTTCATCCTCCTGTGCATTCATTTCTTTAATTATACAATGCAGCACGCTTTCCGTCAACCGATGTCACGGTTATAAAAAACCACCTCCCTGGGATTTCAGGGAGGTGGCTGTGTTTGGTTTTATTGATAGTCCCGGTAGCTCTTGGCTGCCATATACTGATCGATCAGCTTTTGGATGGCTGCCATTTCCGTTCCGGAACGCAGAACCGTATCAAAATTGGTTTCTGTGTTGTAGGTATAGTAGGTGCTCCGGTAGTTTGCCAGGGCGGTGTTGCCGATAACAGGACAATCCGCACCCAGATAATAGTGCTGTCCCTCCGCCTTTTCACCGGTAATAGCGCAGTAAGTCATAAGGGTGGTAATATAGCCGGTAAGCAGGTTCGGATGGTAGCCGTCGGAGGCACTCTTGCTGATAATGAAAGAGTTTTGGTCATAGGTCTGCTTGGCATCCGGGATGGTGGTTTCACCGGTGACGATGCCATCGAGCATACCGCCCCAATCCACCACGGTCACACCGATGCTTTCCAGCTCCTTGACCTTTGCCAGCCAGGCATAGTCATTGGTGTAAGCCCGCATGTGTACCATAAAGATCACCTGCACATCCGGATTGACCGCGGCAAACAGATCCTTCATCTTCTGCACATCGCCTACCAGGTCATTTTCCGGGTCCTTTGTGCCCTGCTGCAAAATCACATAGTCATAATTGAAATCGCCAATATCCTCCAAGTGATTGTAGCCGTCGTGGCCCTTGCCTGCAGTGCAGGAGCCGGAATAGAAATCCGCCAGCTCATGCTCACCGAAGGTATAGTTGGTGACGCTCACATTGATGCCGTTGGCTTTGCAGAACTGATAGAACAGGCCCTGATCGTCCACCCGGTCTTCAATGGTAGCACTTTGACCCTTATCCAGAACCGTTCTGCCGTAATAGAGGTGGGAATTGCCGAAGAAGATCACCTTTTTGCCGTCCAGGGCTTTGGCAGCCTTGCTGGGTGCTTCCAAGGGGCTGGAGAGCGCATGGTTTACAGACTCCAGCAGCACATCGATCTGGTGGTCAGTCAGCACCAAATCACCGTACTGGACAAACTTCTTCTGCCGCATATTGGCAGCCACAGTGGTGTACTTAATATCGGTAATCTCTGTTTTGCCGGTAAGGATAGCGTACCACACATAGGACACCATCACTCTGCCGTAGTCAGATTTATGGGTATAATCACGGTACATATCCCGCTCCGTCATACCCAGGTTGTTAATGGCATACTGGAAGGAGGTGGCGCTGGGGATCACACCGTCAAAGCCGTAACCATCACTGCCCAAAATGTATTTTTCCACATTGTCGGCAATGGCATTGTACATGACCTCACGGTCATTGTTCCAGTACTGCTGATACCGCTTTGCCCAGGCCACGGGCGCAGAGGGGCGGGCAATATCAAAGATCCAAACCAGGTCCTCCGGCTCGTCTACGCCGGTGTCCTCCCACCCCTCGTTTTCAGAGGCATCGGAGTTGTCACCGTCGGCATCTTCCTGGCTCAAAACATAGCTCATATAGGGTTCAGGGATCTGGGGATTTGCACCCACAAAGTGCCACAACAGTGTCGGCTCGTAGCCCAGGGTTTTTACTACATAGGTGATGAGGGACTCCACATCGGGATTGTTTTCAAAATGGGTCGCCACACCGGAAACGGAGTTGGACTCCTGGAGGATCACCACATCCCAGTTTTCATCCTGAAGGGCATATTCCAAAGTGGAGTTTTCCCGGCAATCCCAAGTGCCGTCAGCATTATTGCCGGTGTTTTTGTAATATTTATATTCTGCCATATTGTTCTGGGCAAACTTCACATGGGAGGAAATGGCGCAGCCGCTTTCATACATACAGCCAAGCACCAACTCCTCTTTCTTCCAGCCCTCTGCCAGGAAGATCTCGTAAAGCAGGTTGGTGGCATCGGTGGAGTCGGAGTTGCCGATGATCATAGCCTTGAAAACACCGTCATCCGCAGCAGTCTCGGCAGACATCACTGCCTTCTGCAGTGCAGGCAAAGACCAGGCTTTCATAACCGTTTCGTAGGTTTCATACATGGCATGGATAGCACGGTTTTGGGTGATGGTCAGATCTTCCCACTTATCGGTAACGATCCGTTCCGTCAAAGCCTTCAGGCTGGTGGCTGCGACTTCGCCATAGAGATATGTTCCGTCAGTGAGAAGAATGTAGGGTCTGCCATAGATCAGCGTATCGGCATCCGCGCCGTCACTGTTCTCCCCGTCCATAATTCCGGTAATCATTGCGCTGGTAGTACCGGACAAACCGTAATCATTTTTTGTAAAAGCGGTGTATCGGCTCAAGCTGTCTTTCGGGTCGGCAGAGGGGCTTTGACTTCCGGTACTCACTGCCACACCGTAGCGCTCGATCATTCCCAGTACCGCTCCATTCACCAGGATGTCGCTCTTATAGTAGATTCCCGCTTTTCCGGGTCGCAGGCTCACACTCTTCAGTTTCAGGATGTAGTGATGATAGGAAATGCCATCCACTTCCGTCAATGTGAGATAACCGTCCGCAGCAACAACATTACCGGACAGGCTGCCGGATAGTTTGCCGTAACCGCAGACATCTTCCACGGTGTGGTCGTCGGTGGCACTGTCTTTCACAAAGAGAGTGCCACCGGTCACAGTAACATTGCCGGTCAGGTCGTAGCCTGCCAGATCCAAAACCACATTTTTGGTAATGGTCACATTCTCTGCATTGTCGGTCAAAAGGCGGATATTTGTGCCCTTTGTCAGCGCTTCTGCCAAGGTATCGCAGTAAGTTCCATCCGCAACGGCGCCCTTCAGGGATGTGCTTACCAGATCTGTGCCGGACACTGTCACAAAGTTCCGGGTGCCGGTGATGGCAATGCTCTCCTTGCCCAGAGTGGCATTTTCGCAGTTGCCGATATCAGCCCCCGCCGCCGGCATAGTAACAAAGCCGAATTCGGTATTGCCGGTGTAGTCACCGATGAGGGTGATGTTGCCGATGGAGGCATCTGCAAAGAGGATCTGCTCCGGGCAGGCATCGCCCTGCAGCTTTACCTTGCCGCCGCTGGCTACATAAACACAATCTGCCGCATCACTGGCTTCACCGGAGAGGATCTTGCCGCCTGCCATGGTAAACACTGCACCGCTGCCCACGGAAACTGCGCCGCCCCAGCGGGCAACCTTGCCACCGATCAACGTGCCGCCATACATGTTGGCTTCGCCACTTAGCTGCATTACGCCGCCGTCCTTGGCAGAAATTTTGCCGCCGTCGTCCAATTTCAAAGTGCCGCTGTAAATATTCAGCACGGTATTCTTGTAAGAGCGGATAATGCCGCTGGCCATTGCCTCGCTGCCGCCCATGCCAATCAAAGTACCGGTCTTTGCTTCGGAGCCATCCATGATATTGAGTGTATTCTTCACTGTAGAATCGGCAGGATTTTCCAAAAGGAAGGCTCTGCCGGTGCTGGTGTAGGAAAAACCATTCAGATCCAGGCAGATAGTACCGGTCATATTTTTCAGAGACATTTGGGTCGTGGTAACATTTTCTGTCAACCGGTAGTGTCCTGCAGCAAAACAAGTAATGGAGTCCATTGCCTTGTCCGTGATATTGGTCCAGACCACATTCCGACGGCAAGCCTCACACCAACTACCCTCGCCCACAATGATACTGTTGCCGGAGACCATAGGTGTCAGTGTGCTGCCGGCAACGGTCAGGGCCGCACCGGAGATGTCTGCATTGTCAGAAACGGCAATGGCCGCACCGGATGCAAGCTCTCCCAGGGTCAGATGGGCTTTACCGGTATACTTACCGGTAATGATCACATTCTCTCTGGTGGCCGTGCCATTTAAAGCAATATTGTCCACCCTGGCCTC
>JAZQHW010000179.1:0-1576 GCA_045540795.1 Faecousia sp.
GATCATTTCCGCGTAGATATTGTTGTTGTAGTTTACAGTCTCATCCACGCAAACACCGCGGCACTCAGGGTACTTGGGCAGGTCGCCGGTAGCGTTGGTGTGGTGGGTACCGATGCACAGACCGTAAGGCATCAACGCCTCGATCTGCTGGGGACTTGCTTCACTGTGACCTACAGAGAATTTCACTGTAGGGTTGACTTTCAGGCAGTCCTGAACAAACTGTTCAATATTCTCCCGTTCAGGCGCCAGCACCCACACCTTCGCATCGGTGCCCACCTGGTCGATAACAGGCTGGTACTCTTCCCTGCAGATGGGACCCTTCCAGGGATTATTTTCCCGGTCTGCGCCGAACTTTGGATTCATATAGGGTGCTTCCATATAGAAGCCTGCAATATTTGCGCCTTCCGGCTTCTGCATTGCCTTCTGAACGGTGATTGCCTGCTCCACAAGCTGGTCCTTGTTCATATTGAAATACAATGTTGCCAGGACACTGGTGGTGCCGTGAGCAAGGTTGAACTGTGCCGCTGCCTCCGGCTCATCATAAAACCAGTGACCGCCACCTGCGTGATTGTGGATATCCACCAATCCGGGACCGACATACAGCCCTTCCGCATCAATGATCTGACAGCCATCCGGAATTGCCGTAGTACGCATTTCGCCAAATTCCTGAATCTTGCCGTCCTCAATGAACAAAACAGCCTCCGGGATCAAATGATCCTTCATAACCAGAGTAGCGTTCTTAATTGCAATCATAAATGCCCCTCCGTAACTCTTTATTATTTCCATATTGATATCTGCTGCCGGGACAGCCATTTTCACTGCCCTTTACACACTTATACACGTATATCATATCCTTTTTATTCTTCTTTGTCAATCAACATTTCTTCCTTACAGGCAGGTTTATGAATGTTGTCCAAATCCTTTCAGGCTTTTTTGAGCGTTTTATAAATACAGTATCATTAATTTGTGCTATTTTCTTTAATCCTGTTTTTTCTCACTCCATTGTAATTTTCTTCCGGTTATGATATGATGCATTCAGCAAATACAAGGAGGACTTGTTTTATGAAAGAATATACCATTACCCGCAAGGAAGGTGACATCGTCTGGAGTCAGATTCCTGCTCTGCAAATTGACAATCCCCTGCGCCCCACCCAGTCCCCTGTGAGAGCACAGGCACAGCTGTGCTATGACGATGAAGCTCTGTATGTGCGACTGTCTGCCGTGGAGGCAAACATCCGTGCCGAGCATTTTGGTCCTTTGGGTGAGATCTGTGAGGATAGCTGTCTGGAGTTCTTCTTCAGTCCCATTCCCGGAGATTTGCGTTACTTTAATATCGAGTGCAATTTCAACGGCGCTATGTACTTAGGTATGGGTTCCAACGCACACAATCTGGTGCGCTTTGTCAACGAAGAGCCTGCCATCATCCCCCAGCCGGAAAAGACTGCTGACGGCTGGCAGATCACCTATACCGTCCCCTACACCTTTATCCGTCAGTTCTTCCCGGAGTTCAAGGCAGAATCCGGCGGACATATCCGTGCAAACTTCTACAAGTGCGGTGACAAGACAAGTCGGAGGC
>JAZQHW010000180.1:0-4183 GCA_045540795.1 Faecousia sp.
GGAAGGTCCTTAACACGACCGCCGCGGATCAGCACCACAGAGTGCTCCTGCAGGTTGTGGCCAACACCAGGGATATAAGCGGAAACTTCCATACCGTTGGTCAGACGCACACGGGCGATCTTACGCAGAGCGGAGTTAGGCTTCTTGGGGCTGGTGGTACGAACAGCAGTACATACGCCACGCTTCTGGGGGGAAGGTACGGTAGTAGCCTTGTTCTCCAGAGTGTTCAGACCTCTCTGCAGAGCAGGAGCAGTGGACTTGTAGGTGACCTGCTTACGGCCATTTCTCACAAGCTGATTAAAAGTAGGCATTGATTTTCTCCTTTCTTTGATTCTCGCCATTGGCGGAAATATATTCCACAGCGAACGCTGTTGGAAACCAATCACTCCACGACGGTTGCCGTGGCTGCGCCAACTTCAATACCGCAGGCGCGTCCCAGGTCTGTCATAGACCTGACCCAGGTAAAAGGAATCTGATGCTCATTACACAAAGCCGCCAGGGGCTCTGTCAGCGCGGGGTCCGCATTCTTTGCCAAATATACCCGCTGTGCCCGTCCATTCTTGAACGCTTTTCGGAGCTGTTTTACTCCCACGACCACAGTTTCCCGGGTAGGATCCGGCATATTGCGACTGTCCGCAGCCTTTCGATCTTTTTGCGTACTCATACGAAATACTATTATAAACGTTTTTTTTGAAAAGTCAACATTTTTTCTGCAAAAAATTATGCTATGCCACGGTTTTTCCCTTTTCTTCCTTTGTCCGTGGCTTGTGGACACTTTTCTGTCAACAGCGGTCAAAAGAGGGTTGCCCCTATGGGACAACCCTCTTCGCACATTATTCAGATACTTCTGCTACGGGCATATCCCCGTTTTCTTCAGTTTCCTCGATGGTTTCCTCCACGATTCTTGTTTCGGGAGTTTCGCCGGGCTGGTAATCCCGGTATGCCATCAAGCCGGAGCCTGCAGGGATGAGCTTACCGATGAGCACATTCTCCTTCAGACCTACCAGGTGGTCGACCTTGCCCTTGATAGCAGCATCGGTGAGGACCTTGGTGGTCTCCTGGAAGGACGCTGCAGACAGGAAGGAATCCGTTGCCAAAGCTGCCTTGGTGATACCCAGCAGCATCGGTGCGGCTGTTGCCAGCTGCAGTTCGGTTTCACCGGCATCGATCCGTGCCTGGACAGCAGCATTGGCATCTTCAAATTCGAAGACATCGATGGCGCTGCCGGTGAGCAGTTCGGTACTGCCGGGCTCTTCCACCCGTACCTTCCGCATCATCTGGCGGATGATAACTTCGATATGCTTATCGTTGATCTCAACGCCTTGCTGACGATACACAGCCTGGACAGACTGGACCAGGTAATCCTGGACAGCTTCCACACCGGAGATCCGCAGAACATCCTGGGGATACAGAGCACCGTCTGTGATGGGCTCACCCTTCTGTACCTTCTTACCGTGGCTGACCTTCAAGCCGATGGAGTAAGGCACCTGATAGAGCTTCACTTCTCCGTCTTCGGCAGTCACAGTGATATTACGCAGTGCGGTACGGTGGGTATCATCAATGGATACTGTGCCAGTGATCTCAGAGATCTGTGCCATCTTCTTGGGACGGCGGGACTCGAACAGTTCTTCAACTCTGGGCAAACCCTGGGTGATATCGTCACCTGCAACACCGCCGGAGTGGAAGGTACGCATCGTCAGCTGCGTACCGGGTTCACCGATGGACTGTGCAGCAATGATACCGACAGCTTCGCCCAGGTCCACTTCCTTGGAAGTAGCCAGGTTCATACCGTAACATCTTGCGCAGACACCTACCCGGGCACGGCAGCCCAGAATGGTCCGGATATAGATCTTCTCAATACCCGCTGCCTCGAACTTAGCTGCATCCTCGGGCATCATCATAATGTCCTTGGAGTGGATCAGTTCACCGGTTTCGGGATGGAGCACATCCTCCACCGGATAACGGCCACGGATACGGTTGCCGAAGGAATCCACGATATCGCCGTTCTTATCGTAAACAGCACCGACCCAAATACCGTTCTTGGTTCCGCACTCGTGCTCACGAATGATCACATCCTGAGAAACGTCGACCATTCGACGGGTCAGGTAACCGGAGTCAGCGGTACGAAGAGCCGTATCAGTCATACCCTTACGGGCGCCTCTACTGGAAATAAAGTATTCCAGAACAGACAGGCCTTCACGGAAGTTAGCCTTAACAGGGATCTCAATGGTACGACCTGCGGTATCCGCCATCAAACCACGCATACCTGCCAGCTGACGGATCTGAGCCATAGAACCACGAGCACCGGAGTCTGCCATCATATAGATGGGGTTATACTGGTCCAGATTGCCCTGGAGAGCGCCGGTGACATCGGCAGTGGTCTTTTCCCACTGCTGAACCACTAAACGGTAACGCTCATCGTTGGTAATGAAGCCTTTGCGGTAGAAGTTTTCGATCTCAACGACCTTCTTCTCTGCCTCACGAACCAGCTCATACTTAATTTCAGGAACCACCATATCCGCAATGGAAACGGAAATTGCGCCCTTGGTAGAATACTTATAGCCCAATGCCTTGATGCGGTCAAGCATCTCTGTGGCAATGGTAAAGCCATGCTTACGGATACACTTATCAATGATCTTGCCCAGCTGCTTCTTATCTACCAGGAAGTCCACTTCCAGGTCAAACTCGTGACCGGGCACGCTGCGATCCACAAAGCCCAGGTCCTGAGGAATGGGCTCATTATAGATCAAGCGACCAACGGTAGCGTCAATGATCCGATACTCCATCTGTCCGTCTACTTCCTTGCCGTAACGGACACGGATCGGTGCGTGCAAGCCCACATCACCGTCTGCGTAAGCAGCAATCGCTTCCTCAACACTGGAGTAATTCAGCTTGGGACGGCACTGTGCCTGTGCCTTGCCTTCTGCCTTTGCCTTGGCATTGACTGCCAGGTATTCGTCAGCATCCACATACTGCTGAACAGGCAGATCGGTCTCACCGGCATCAGTAATGAACACTTCCTCTGCGCCCTTCTCTGCCTTGCCCAAGCGGGTATAAGTCAGATAGTAAGCACCCAGGATCATATCCTGCGTAGGAACGGTAACAGGCTTACCGTCCTGAGGACGGAGCAGGTTGTTAGCGGAGAGCATCAGCATTCTGGCTTCTGCCTGTGCCTCTGCGGACAGAGGTACATGGATAGCCATCTGGTCACCGTCAAAGTCGGCGTTAAATGCGGTACAGCAAAGAGGATGCAGCTTCAGTGCCCTACCCTCAACCAGAATGGGCTCAAATGCCTGAATACCCAAACGGTGCAGTGTAGGTGCACGGTTCAGCATAACAGGACGGTCTTTGATGATCTCATCCAGAGCATCCCAAACTTCGGTCTTACCCTTATCGATCATCTTCTTTGCGGACTTGATATTGTTTGCCAAACCGTCAGCAACCAGCTTCTTCATAACGAAGGGACGGAACAGCTCAATTGCCATTTCCTTGGGAACACCGCACTGATACAGCTTCAGCTCAGGACCGACAACGATAACAGAACGGCCGGAGTAGTCAACACGCTTACCCAGCAGATTCTGACGGAAGCGGCCCTGCTTACCCTTCAGCATATCAGACAGGGACTTCAGCGCACGGTTATTGGCACCGGTGACAGCTCTGCCACGGCGGCCGTTATCGATCAGTGCGTCCACAGCCTCCTGCAGCATACGCTTTTCGTTCCGGACAATGATATCCGGTGCGTGGAGCTGAATAAGTCTTTTCAGACGGTTGTTACGGTTAATGACACGGCGGTACAGATCGTTCAGGTCAGAGGTAGCAAAACGACCACCGTCCAACTGGATCATAGGACGAATATCCGGAGGAATGACAGGCAGCACATCCATTACCATCCAGGCAGGATTGTTGCCGGATTCCCGGAACGCTTCCACGATCTCCAGTCGCTTTACAAGGCGCAGCTTCTTCTGGGTAGAAGCGGTTTTCAGTTCCTCACGAAGCTGTGCAGACAACTCTTCCAGGTCGATGTCCTCCAGCAGTTCCTTTACTGCCTCGGCACCCATACCTGCCTTGAAATCGTCCTCGTACTTTTCCCGCATATCCCGGTATTCCTTCTCGGACAGGATCTGATTCTTTGTCAAAGGTGCATCACCGGGATCGGTGACGATGTAGGAAGCAAAGTACAGAA
>JAZQHW010000181.1:0-2663 GCA_045540795.1 Faecousia sp.
AAAGGTAATGCCGATCTCCGAGCTTCCGTTGCCGCCCAGCATAGGACGGTCGTGGAGCAAAAGGGTCTTGATGCCCTTTCTTGCACAGGCAAGTGCAGCCGGCACACCACCCGGACCGCCTCCTGCCACGATCACATCATACGCTCCCCCGTCTTCTGTATCCTTTGTCAGTCCCTTGATCCTGGCACGGTCCGTATGCAGTCTTTCCATTTCTCTGGGCGGGGTGTAATCAAAATCATTTGTGATCAGCACCGAGGCACAGCGTCCGAAATAGCCGGTCAGATCCTTAAGGGAGAGGATATGCTCCCCCGCTTCCAGGGAAAAATCACCGGCGATCTCCCACACCCAGGCATCCGACGGCATTGCGCCCAGCACCTTCCCTGTCCCCTGCCCGTCTACCAGGACCGTAAATGTGCCGGGATCGTGGGGTCGGTACCAGTTCCGGTCCCGCACCCAGATCCGATACATTGCTTTTTTGGGAATGCGGATCTTCACAGTGGCATCCTCCACCGGAACGCCGGGAATGTCTGCAGCGATCAGATAGCCGCTGCCCATCAGATGTACAAACTGAGTATCCAGCTTCCAGCCGCCCTTTTCCTCAAATTCGTGGGCATCCACCCAGATCTCAGTTGTCTTATGCATAAGGATTTTCCTTTCCGCTGCCTGCCCTTATTTCCATAATTCTTGCAGAGAGATCTCCCCAGGTCTCTGTGACAGTAACACGAAGCTTTTGGGCTGTGACCAGAGGGAAGGAATGGGTACGGCGGCGCATAAAATTATCCTTCACCCTTACAACAGTGACCCAGCCGGTGCCGTCAAACAGCTGCACACAATAATTCTTAACACACTGCTTGGGGGTGGGATTCTTACCGCTCCAGCTGACCAGAGGATTGGCAAGGTCCGTGTCGAAGGTCAGCTGTACCTCGCCCACAGTTTCCGGCTTTTCAAAGGTAAGCTCCACCCACTGAGGCAGCGGTTCCTTTGGGTCAGAGACCCACTCATAACGATTCTCATCCACAATGCGGTTATAGCCGTTGTTTACATTTTCCGGTCCGCAGTTTGCCATTACCGTCTTTGGTTCTTCTCTTTGGATCAGGAAGCTTTTGCCGCTTTTGATGCTCCACTGCCCCTCCGGCAAAAGCTCTGCATAACGGTAGTACATATTCATTCCGTCCAGCTGCCGCCAGGAGATCCCCTCCGCCGGGTCGATCCACACATAAATAATGCAGTTCTCAACATAAAGGTCCTCCTTCACTGTCAGGTGAATGGGAACCTCTACCCAATGCTCTCCCATTGGCGGTACAGTGATCTCTGCACTGAGGACAGCGTTCTCCTCTCCGGAATAGACATCCACATTGCTGCCCACCACCTTGGCGTGGACCGTTACTTTTTTCCCCTCCGGGCAGGCGGAGTGCAGCTTCACATAAAACCGCTCCACATCCCCATTCCTCCGGGAGACACTCAGGGATACCAGCCTTGCTCTGTCCAGCGGCATCAACGCTCCGGGGATACCGCGGCGGGTGGTAAATTCCTCTTCCGTACAAGTGCTGGATGCCCCGGCGGTCGCCCGCAGGCAGATGTCCCGGGGATCTTCGTTTTGAATACCGGGGATGTACTGGTCATCTTTTAGAAGCTGTTGCTGCAGTTCCTTTATATGATCTTTGCATATCTTCCCGGGATCCTTCTGCAGCTTTACACACATAGCTGCTGCCGTGCCCACTGCCTGACCTAAAGTGGCAATGGTGTTCTGCACACGGGTGGTGCCCATAGCGATATGGGTGGCGCTGATATTTCTGCCTGCAAACATAAGATTTTCAATGTTCACGGAATACAGGCACCGGAAAGGCACGCTGGGCATATTGGCACGCACAGAGCAATACAGTCCGCCCTTCCGCCCGGAATAGATCCCCTCCGGGTGATGAATGTCGATGTGCCAGCCGGAATAGGAAACTGCATCCGGGAAGCTCGCCCCCTCCGTGCAGTCATCCTGGGTCAGAATGTAGTCGCCGATAAACCGGCGGGATTCTCTTCGTCCCAGCATAATGCCGGAAAACTGCATCTGCAGATACCGGGCAATCCCGTGCTCCTGCCAATGGTTTTTTAAATACTCGTAATAGCCGAGCAATACCAAAAACAGGGCATCCCGGGACACCTCTCCATCATACATATCATCGTAGGTATTAGGGGCTTCCAGCCACCAGGCCATTCTTGTGCCGGGAAAATCGATGGTGCGACCGAAATCCGCAGCATTGGAAGGAAGCTTCGGTACCCAATCCGGCGCGTGATATTCAGAAGGCACTTTCTTTTTCACCATAAAAGGAATGTGATCCGCGCGGATGCAGCCGCTCATAGTCTGGGTGTCCGCCATTTCCGGCGCAAGTGTCTCACTGTGCTGATATTGCGCCTCTCTGCCAATACGGTATTTTGCCCCTGCATAGTAACCAAGCCAGCCATCCCCGGTGCAGTCGATAAATACCTTTGCAGTGAAACGGGTCTTGCCAAAGTCAAGCATATCCTGTGCAGTAACGCCGCTGATCCTGGTATCGCTTTCCATTTGCACATCGCAAACACGGCGGTTACACAAAATCGTCAGGTTTTCCTGCTGCTCTGTGAGCGCCTCCAGAGCCGCCGTCCAGTCGCCGTGGAATCCCGGTTTTTGATCC
>JAZQHW010000182.1:0-20049 GCA_045540795.1 Faecousia sp.
TCAATATGTACGGCGGCACCCTCCGGGACGGCATTGCCAAGGAGCTGGGAGGCACGCTGTATGTGGATGCTGCCGGTGAGTTTAATATGTACGGCGGTGAAATTTTAGGCGGTACTGCCTCCAATTCTCCCTGCGTTTACAACAGGGGCTATATTTTGTTGGTGGATGATGCGTCCATTGAACACATCCAGATCACACCCAAGTCTACTGCGGGTATCTTATTGGCTGACCAGCTGACGATTCGCGGCAATTACACCGGATCTGTGTGTATGACAGTCTATAACACATCGGAAGCCGGTGTGGATATCGGCAACAGCGAAAATGCGGATCTGTCCCGCGCCAATATTTATTTTGCCAATAACGACTTGCGTGTAAAGGTATCCGGTACGAATCTGGTCACTTACCTGCCGGAGCCTGCCAAGATCACCTCCGGTACGGTAGAAACTGCCTATACCACTTTGGAGTCGGCTCTGCTTGCTCTGAAAGATGGAGATACCCTGACTTTGCAGCAGGGTGTCACCGGGGATTTGACGGTGGATAAGAATGTTACATTGGACTTAAACGGCAGAAAGATCACCGGTACCCTCACCGCCCCCCAGGGGGTCACAGTATATGTGAAGGATAGCTTCACTGCTGATTATTCCATTGCTGACGGTGTTTACGGTAAGGTAGCCGCTATCAGCGAGGATGTCCAGGCTGCCCCGGCTGCAGAAACGGAAGATCCTTATTTGATGATCACGGACAGCAGCGGTGTTTCTTTCCATGCAGTGGGACTGAATATCAGCGGTATGACTTTGAAGCCCGGAGATGCGGCACTGTATTTTAACAACAACTTTGCCGGTGACGAGAAGGTTGTTGCCCAGGTGAAATTCTTCGGTGTGGCAATGAGCATAAACGGCGCCCCCACCCTGGAAACGATGAACAATTCCAAGCATTATACCCAGCTGGATGCAGCGCAGTTCGGCACTGCCGAAGGCAACAACGGTTCTTTGCTCTACGGTATTATGAAGGAAGAAAACGGCAGCCACGCCAATAGCAAAAATGCCGAAACCGTAGTCTACGGCAAAGCCTACATCCAGCTGACCAACGGCAGCTACCTCTTCGGTATCTGCCGCAGCAAGAATTTGAAGTCCCAGGTGGAAGATGCCAGCACCCGGATGGAGTCCCTTTCCGGTGAAGCACAGGATGGTCTGATGAAGCTGGTGGAACGGTTCGGCCAGATCACCAAGAACTGGAATGTCCAGGAGATCTATGATTATATAGAAAATCACGAGGAGGAAACCCTGAAGATCATCATTGTGGGCAACAGCGGTGCGGTGGATGCTTACCAACTGCTTTACCAGGCCTACAAGGATCAGTATCCGGATCAAAAACTGGTTTTGGGCGTTATGTACTACAGCGGCTGTACCATTGCCCAGCACGTGAACTTCTACCAGAACAATTCCCCGGTGTATGAGTACCGGGTCAACCGGGACGGCACCTGGGTCATCAACAAAGAATCCACCCTTCAGGATGGCTTGACCGACCAGCAGTGGGATATCGTGTCTATGCACGCCCCGAAGAAGAGCTTCGTTACGAAGAAGGACCGGGATCTGCTGGCACAGTATATTGCCGATTGTGTCACCAATGACTACCAGCTGTACTTCGATTACACCTGGCCAAATCCCAATGACGAGACCTTCTTCTCTCCTGGCTATGACCCCCAGCCTCCTGCAGGCTATAAGGATTCTCTCGTCGAGGCGTTTGGCTTCGACCCCATAAACCAGATGAAAATACTCACGGAGCATTTCCAGAACGATATGCTCGCTGACGGAATGTTTGATAAGTTCGTCAACTGCTCCCCGGCGATCCTCTACGCATTAAACAGATTGGGCTGCACCCAGCTGGAGCTGTACCGGGACTATACCCACCTGTCTGATTTCGGCAGATTGATCGCATCCTACTGTTGGGTATCCCAGATCACCGGTGAGCCCATCACCCAGATCAATATCGATGTGGTGGAAAAGGCAATGCGCCACAGACGGGCACAGGCATTTGGTGATATGACTGTTACAGAGGAAATGAAGCAGATCATTATGGAATCTGCAAATTACGCACTGAATAACCGCTATGATATTCCCGTAGCAGCGGCAGATTGAAAATAACACAAGAAGGGGCGAATTTATGAAACGCTTAACAGCTATTATTGCACTGGCTTTGGCGCTTACTGTTGTTTTGCCTGCTTGTGGCAGTACGGTAGAAAATACGGATACAACGGAGGCTACGCCAATGAAGAATATCTACCAAAAAACCGATCCCACCCAGGATGACATTCTGAACATTCTGATGATCGGCAGCTCTTTCTGCTATTATTATGTAGAAGAACTCCACGGTATGCTGGAGGCGGCAGGTATTAAAGCAAATGTATGCAATGTGTATTACTCCGGCTGTCCTTTGGAAAATCACTGGACATGGTGGAAGAACGGCGAAGCGCACTACGAGTATTATATTACCAATGATGATGGTAGAGTAAAGACCGTGGACACAAATCTGGAGTGGTGTTTGCAGCAGCAAAACTGGGACATTATCAGCCTGCAGGAGGCAACAGTTAAAATTTACACACCCGGCGCAGCCGCACACCTGGAAACCTCCAAACAGTGGCGTACAGAGCTATGGGAGTATTTGAAAGAGCAGTTCCCTATGTCCCGGCACTTCTGGCATCAGCCCTGGGCCCGTCAAGTGGGAATCGCCTTCAACGGCATTGTTACGGAGTCCGCTGAGCAGCAGCAATATAATGCCGACCAGGTCAAGGAATATGCCATCGCCGTGTGTAAAGAACTGGACTTAGAGCGCGTTAACACCGGCGATGCCTGGCAGATCGTCCGAAATGAGCACGGCTATGACAAGCTTTGTGCCCGTATCGGCAAGGGTGAAAACAACGAAGGTGACGGCTCTCACGACGGCGATTGGGGTGGTGGACAGTACTTAAACGCTTGCGTATGGTTTGAGGTCATTACCGGGCAAAGCTGCATCGGTAACACCTTTAGACCGAAATATCTTTCCGGAGCCGAGGATCTGTCTTTATCGGAAGATATGATCCAAATGCTTCAGAAAAGTGCCCACAAAGCCGTAGAACAAATGAAAACAGGGGACGGGTTGCCCGTCCCGAATGACCAGGTATCGTAGGAGGCAAAACGCCTCCCCTACGGACGCTACCATTAGATTTTTTGAATTGTGCAACGAGCCCTTTGTAGTTGACACTGTGCGGGGGACTGTGATAAAATAAAGAAAATACATATAAGGAGGTTTTCTTTATGCGTGGTTACTATGATTATTACGACTATTATGATTATGCCCCCATTGAATCGGCGTTAGAGGGCGTTGCCGGGTTCCTTGTAGGGTTTGTTCTGATCTTTGCGCTGATTGCGCTGCTTTTCTGTGTTGTGGTATATGTGCTGGAGTCTTTGAGCCTGTACACCATCGCCAAGCGCAGAGGCATTCACAATCCCTGGCTGAGCTGGTTGCCCATCGGCAATGTCTGGATCATCGGCTGCATTTCCGATCAGTATCGGTATGTGGCAAAGGGCACGGTTACCAACCGCCGGAAGATCCTGCTGGGCTTTGCCATTGCTTTTGCCATCCTTAGTGTGCTAACCAGCTTTACATCCTTCGTCACCGGCCTTAGCGCAGGAATGGGTGACAGCACCGGTATTGGCCTGTTGGTGGCGGTGCAGCTGCTGATCGCCTTTGTCAGCTTTGTGCTCAGCATTGTGCATCTGGTGTTTTTCTATATTGCGCTGAATGATATTTACGGTTCCTGCGACCCGTCGAATCATACAGTATACTTAGTGCTGTCCATTTTGTTTTCCGTTACGATCCCGGTATTTCTGATGATCTGCCGGAATAAGGACGGCGGTATGCCTCCCAGAAAACCGGTGCAGCCGGAGGCTGAATTTACTCCTCATCCTGCCCCGGTAGCTTTGGAGCCGATCTTCGAGGAAGTCCCGGCAGAACTGGTGACAGAAGAAGAGGAAAAAAACGATTTGGATGTCATTACAGAATCTGACTTTGAACCCCAATAACAGAAAACAGGCGCATTGCATTCATTTTGCAATGCGCCTGTTTCAGTAGGGGACGGGTTGCCCGTGCCGAAAATCAGTTATTCCCGTATACCAAACAGAGGACGGGCGATCTTTTTATAAAGCAGCAGCGTCAAAACAGAAATGCCCACACCTTTTATAAGGTTCAAAGGTGCCACAGCCAGCAGCACAAAGGTGGAAACGGAGTGGATGCTGCCGTTAATGGCATTGCCCATGGCAATAATATTTTCCAAAGGCAGACCGAAGAGGGCGGAGAACTTGGGCAGCAGATAAACGGCATTAAAGGCGCTGCCGAAAATGGTCAATATCACTGTACCGGCGATGAGCCCCCAAAGGGCGCTGACCCGGCTTTTTTTAAGGGTATACAATGCCGCGGCAGGGAACACCAGAGAGCAGCCCACCACAAAGTTGGCAAAATCTCCTACGAAGGCGGTGCTGGTGCCCTTTAGAAGCAGCTTTAACAAAATCTTCACCGCTTCACAGGCAACGGCAGCGGAAGGTCCTAAGAAGAAGCCACAGAGCATCACCGGCAGCTCGGAAAGATCCAGCTTGTAAAAATCCGGTGCCAGGAAGGGCAGCGGGAAGTCCAGCATATGTAACACCGCAGCAATGGCAGAGCAGATGGCAATGATACAGATCCGCCGGGTGGAGCTGACTTTCCGCAGTCCCGGCAAATACCGTTCTGTCAGCTTGGCTGCCAGAAAGATGGCAGCAATGATCCCGGTGCAGACCAGGACAAATAACAGATTTTCTTTCAGTTGTTCCAAAAGTGTAGCCATAGGGAATTCCTCACAATAAAAAATACGCCCCAAGTGACCTCAGGGCGTAAAAAGGATGTAACAATCCTGTAATGCTCCTCTTCCATCCAGACTGTACTGTCGGTATCGGAATCACACCGATTCTGCACGAAACGTGCTTGCGGACTTTACCGCCGGTCGGGAATTGCACCCTGCCCTGAGGAATTATGAAGTTAGCTGCAATATACCATATACGGACAGGGTTGTCAAGGTGCTTTGAATATGATAAAATCAAGAGGCGGCAGCTTCCTGACTTTGGGTGCCGGAAGGCTCCGGTACAGACTGTTTTTGGAGGCTCTGTACAGCACCCTTGGCAGCGGTGTCGGTGATGTCACCGCCGATGATCTGATTTTTATACACCAGTAAGGTGGCATAGACAGGCTCTGTGGCATTGGGGAAATTATTCACCTTGTATACGTAGCGCATTACGGTTTTTCCGGCATACTGGCTTAAATCGTACCCCTGGCTTTTCTGCAGGGCATTGTACCGGGTATAGACCTCGGACTGGGTATCCGGGATCCGTACCTGTCCGGATTCGGTAGGAGAAGTGGTCACCTCCCAGCCAAGCTCCTTAAGAAACTGCACCCGACTGTCATTATCGGAGACGGGTTTGGCACCGGTAGGCTCAGCACCCCCGGATAAAAGCAGGCTCAGCACCAGGACCACACCCACAACAATGGCGGCAATCACCGCCAGCTTTTTGAAATTGACCTTTGCGGTCATAACCATCATAGTTATCCCTCCTCACCAAAGTGTATTTTTCAAAAGGGAAAGGTAGAACAACAATGTTGCGATTGGACAAATTCTTATGCGACTGCGGAGCAGGTACCCGCAGCCAGGTAAAAAATATATTGAAAGCCGGCAGAGTGACGGTGGACGGCGTAACGGTAAAAGACGGCAGCTGCAAGATTCCGGAAACGGCAGCGGTATTCCTGGACGGAGAAGCTCTGCGTGCCACAGGCAGGCTGGTGGTGATGCTCAATAAGCCGGCAGGCTATGTTACTGCCACCTGGGACGAAAAAGAACCGACGGTGATGGAGCTGTTACCCCCTCAGCTGAAAAATAAGGACTTAAATCCCGTTGGCAGACTGGATAAGCTTACTGAGGGCTTGCTTCTGTTTACCAATGACGGAGATCTGCTCCACCGGCTCATCAGTCCCAAAAAGGAAGTGCCTAAGGTGTACTATGCCCGGCACGAAGGCACGGCAGGACCTGCGGATGTGGCAGCTTTCCGGGAGGGATTGACCCTGGGGGACGGTACGGTGTGTCGCCCGGCAGAGCTGAAGCCGCTGGCACCGGGGGAGAGCCTGGTGACCGTCTGCGAAGGAAAATATCATCAGGTGCGGCGGATGCTGGCATCCCGGAATATGCCGGTAACCTATCTGGAGCGCCGGGAGGAAGGCTGCCTGCAGCTGGGGGATCTGCCCCGGGGACAGGTGCGGATCCTGTCAGAAAAAGAAATTGAAAACTTGGTAAAATGACGAAAAATTTGGGCAGTTTTTTCGGTAAAAACCTGTATCTTCCCTTGTAATCATACACATTAGTAGCAAAAGTGTATAAAAAAGGAAGCGAATTTTGCAATAATATGTCAAAAAGCACTTGCAAATTGTGCAAAATTGATATATACTGATAGGGCAGATTTGTGAATAATACTTTTGTGCATTTTACTAAGGAGGCATATTCTATGTCGAATAGTGTATTTCAAAGTGTGATCCTGCAGTTGAAGGATGCTACGGACCGGGTCATCGGTGTCATCGATACCGACGGCTCTGTGATCTCCTGTACCGATGCTTCTTTGCTGGGCGAGCGTTGGATGGATGCAGCTCTGCGGGTAGCCGGCGCTGTGGATACCCCTGTTTCCTTTGGACAGAAGACCTTCCGTGCCATTGTCAGTGATAATAACTTTTTTGAATATGCCGTGTTCTGTAACGGCGATGATGAGCTGGCAAAGTCTTTCTGTAATTTAGCTTACATAGCTCTGAACGATGCCAAGGCATTTTATGAGGAAAAGCACGACAGAGGCACCTTTGTGAAAAATATCATTATGGACAATATCCTTCCCGGTGATATCTATATCCGGGCAAAGGAGCTCCATTTTGCCACCGATGCCTGCCGGGCGGTGTTCCTGGTGCGGCAGTTGGGCCGTGGAGATGTGACAACGGTGGATGTCCTGTCCGGCTTGTTCCCGGATAAGATGGAAGATTTTGTTATCAGCATCAACGAAACGGATATTGCTGTTGTTAAGCAGCTTCCCGGCTATCCCACAGCGGAGGAGCTGATCCGCATTGCCCGGAATATGGAGGAGACCCTCCGGAACGAGCTGTTTATCAAGACCGTCATTGGCATCGGCACCGTTGCCTCCCACCTCCGGGAGCTGGCAGATGCCTATAAGGAAGCCCAGACCGCCATCGATGTGGGTAAGGTATTCGATACGGAAAAGAGTATCATCAATTACGAGAATCTGGGTATCGGCAGACTGATCTACCAGCTGCCCACCACCTTGTGTGAGATCTATCTGACTGAGGTGTTTAAGAAGAATTCCATCGATTCCCTGGATCAGGAAACCTTGTTCACCATCAATAAGTTCTTTGAGAACAATTTGAACGTGTCCGAGACCTCCCGGAAGCTCTTCGTCCACCAGAACACCTTGGTGTACCGCCTGGAAAAGATCAAGAAGCTCACCGGTCTGGACCTGCGCCAGTTTGACCACGCTATTGTTTTTAAAGTGGCACTGATGGTCCGGAAGTACCTTTCCTCCAGAGATTCCCGCTGATAAATCGACCACCGGCTTGAGGCACCTTCCTTACGGAGGGTGCCTCAGTTTTATTCGCCTGACGGCGATTGATGATCGCCCCTACGGTCACGCACCAACGTTCGCGGGTGTAGGGGGCGGGTTGTTGCCCGTCCCGAATGACCGGGTTTTGGCGGGAGGCGGAACGCCTCCCCTACGAGGGTTACGATAAACGTCGGAACGTGCCTATGTGCCGTTCCCCGTATAATATATGGTTCACGAAAGAATAAAAAGGTGCGTCTTGAGGGTTCTCTATAATGTCAAAAAATTAAGGGATTCTTTGGTAAATATGCCAATTCTTTTTTCTTTCTGTTGGATTGACAGGGTTATTACAATGTGTTACAATTTAGTTACATAACATAAGTTGGAGCAGAATGACTATGATTGAATTTACCAATGTAACCAAGTCCTACAGTGTAGGCACCCAGGCTCTCCGGGGCGTGGACCTGCAGATCGAGGACGGCGAATTTGCTTTTTTGGTAGGTCCTTCCGGTTCCGGAAAGTCTACCATTATTAAATTGACCACCGGTGAGCTGAAGCCCACCACCGGCTCTGTTCACGTGAACGGCTATTCTTTGGAACGGATCCGGAAGCGGGAGGTGCCGTACCTGCGACGCACCGTAGGTGTTGTGTTCCAGGATTTCCGGCTCATCGAAACCAAGACGGTGTACGATAACGTGGCATTTGCTATGCGTGTGGTTGGCGCGCAGGAGAAGGATATCCGGGAACGGGTACCTTATGTCCTGGAGCTGGTTGGCTTGGAAACCAAGAGCCGCCGCCATCCCAATGAGCTTTCCGGCGGTGAGCAGCAGCGTCTGGCCATTGCCCGGGCCCTGGTGAACAATCCCTCCACCATCATTGCCGACGAACCTACCGGCAACCTGGATCCGGCACGTTCTTTGGAGATTATGAGCTTGCTACAGGAGATCAATAACCTGGGCACCACCATTCTTGTGGTCACCCACGAAAAGGATCTGGTGGAGCGGTTTGGAAAGCGGGTCATTGTCCTGGATGAAGGCATTGTGGTCAGTGACGGAATGGATGGGTATTACAACTATGAAAATCAATAATATCGGTTATTTGCTGAAGGAGGGCATCCGTGGTATTTTCCTCCACGGCTTTATGTCCTTTGCCGCTGTGTGTGTCACGGTGGCTTGCCTGCTGATCGTGGGCAGCTTTTCCAGTCTGGTGTATAATGTGAATATTATGGTGGAGGATCTGAACAAGACCAATGAGATCCTGGTGTATATCGACAGTGAGCTGCCGGAGGCAGAGGCGAAAAGCGTCGGCACTCAGATCAACCGGATCCCCAATGTGCTGAAAGCGGAATTCGTTTCCCGTCAGCAGGCACTGGAAAACTTTGTGGCAGACCATCAGGAAAACGAAGCCTTTTCCGGTGTAGCAGCAGAGGATCTGCGCCATCGGTTTGTGGTAACGCTGATGGATAACAGCTTTATGGAAGAAACGGTGGAAGCCATTGAGATCATCTCCGGTGTAGCCAAGATCAATGCCGCCTATGAGCTGGCAGAAGGCTTCACCACCTTGCAGGATGTGCTGCACATTGCCTCTTTGGCAGTGATCGCTGTGCTTTTGATCGTTTCCCTGCTGATCATCTCCAACACGGTCAAGCTGGCAATGTATGACCGCCGGGATGAGATCGCGATTATGAAAATGGTGGGTGCTACCAACGGGTTTATCCGGCTGCCCTTCGTTGTGGAAGGCTTCCTGCTGGGTATGCTGGGTGCGGCATTGGCATTTGGCTTGGAATGGCTGATGTACGATGCTTTGGTGCTGCGTATCGAAGCGGTGGACACCTTGAAGCTGTTTACCTTCGTACCCTTCACCCAACTGCTGGGTCCCATGGTGGCAACCTTTGTTGCTGCCGGCTTGTTCGTAGGTGTGGTGGGCAGCTGGACCTCCATCCGTAAATTTATGGACGTGTAAAGGATAATTCTTATGAAAAAGAGAAAACTATGGATATCGATCCTGGCTGGCTTTCTGGCACTGGTGCTGCTTTTAGGCTTGTTTGTCAGTGCGCTGCCCGGCTTGTTTGCAGAAGCGGCTTCTATTTCTGAACTGGAAAAGCAGGTGGAGCAGCTGAAGGAAGAGCAGCTGAAGCTGGACACCACGATCTCTCAGCTGGCAGGTCAGCTTTCAGATAATCTGGACAGTATGACCGAGATCGTAGATCAAAAGAATACCATCGATCAGGAAATCTTTAATCTCCACGCCAAGCAGGCAAATCTGAACCAGCAGATCTCCACCTACGGTCTGTTGATCGCAGATACCCAGGAGGAGCTGGATGCGGCAAATGCCCGTTTGGATGAGCTGAATCAAAAGAACAAAGAGCGGATCCGGGCAATGGAGGAGGACGGCAGTCTTTCCTACTGGTCAGTGCTGTTTAAGGCAAACAGCTTTGCAGATCTGCTGGACCGGCTGAATATGATCGAAGAGATCGCAGCTTCCGATCAGCGCCGGCTGAAGGAAATGAGCAAGGCAGCGGAAGCGGTGGAAGAGGCAAAGTCGACCCTGGAAGAGGAAAAGAGTGCTTTGGAAGCCACCAAGGCAGAGCTGACCGCTTCCCAGGAGACCCTGGAAGCCAAGCGTAAGGAAGCGGATAAGCTGCTGGCAGATCTGGTTGCCACCGGTGAAGAGTATCAAAAGCTTTTGGAGCAGGCGGAAAGCGATGCGGCAAAGGTAGGCGATGATCTGGAAAGCGCCAAGGAAGCTCTGGACGATGCCAAGTATCAGCAGTGGTTATCCACCTCTGTGCCTCCCACAACGGCACCCCGTCCCACCGGCGGCAGCGCCGGGGACAGCAACGTGGTAGGCGGCTTGACCTGGCTGATCCCCTGTAACTATACCCGTTTCTCCAGCCCCTTCGGCTACCGGGTACACCCGGTTTACGGTGACTGGCGGTTCCACTACGGAGTGGATCTGTCTGCACCCAGCGGTACACCCATCGTTGCCACTCGTGCCGGTGTGGTCACCACGGCGGTGTACAGCTCCTCCGCCGGCTACTATGTAACGGTGGATCATCAGGATGGCTATAGCAGTAAGTACCTGCATATGACCCACTATATCGTGGGTGTTGGCGATTATGTTTCTGCCGGACAGGTCATCGGTTATGTAGGCTCCACCGGAACCTCCACAGGACCCCACCTGCACTTCAGTATTCTGTATAACGGCAACCACGTAAATCCTGCCAATTACATCAATATCTAATGGGAACGCCCACAGCCTGTAACGGGCTGTGCGCTTTTTAAGGAGAGAACGGAATGAAAGTAACCAAGCTTCTGACCAAGGTTTTGTCATATGTATTGGTGGCTGCTCTGGCATCCTATGTGACCTTTGCCTTTACGGTAGGCAGCGGCACTTATGTTTCCAAGCTGGAGCAGCTGGAATACTTGATCGAAGAGCGTTTTGTAGGGGAGGCGGATACCACCCGGATGAATGATGCGGCAGCTGCGGCAATGGTGGATTCTTTGGGTGACCGCTGGAGCTACTATATCCCTGCGGACCAGTACGGTGATTATGTGGCACAGATGGAAAATGCTTATGTGGGCATCGGTGTGACCATTGAACCGGAGGAAACCACCGGCGGCTTTTTGATCTTACAGGTAGAGCCCAGCGGCGGTGCCAAGGCGGCGGGGATCCTGCCCGGAGATGTGATCGTTGCCGTGGACGGACAGCGGGTGACGGACCTGGGAGTGGACGCAGCCAAGAATAAGGTCAGAGGCGAAGAGGGCAGCACCGTGGAGCTGACCGTTCTGCGGGACGGGGCAGAGCAGACCTTCTCTGTGATCCGGCAGATGATCCAGGTGGCAGTGGCAACGGGACAGATGCTGGAAAATCAGATAGGCTTTGTCCGGATCACCAATTTTGACGAACGGTGTGCTCAGGAAACACTTTTTGAAATTGAGGAACTACTGGCACAGGGCGCTAAGGCACTGATCTTTGATGTCCGGTTCAACCCCGGCGGCTATAAGACAGAGCTGGTGGAGATTTTGGACTACCTGCTGCCGGAGGGGGATCTGTTTATCAGCCGAAGCTATACCGGCAAGCAGACGGTGGATACCTCCGATGCCGATTGTTTGGAAATGCCTATGGCAGTGCTGATAAACGCAGAAAGCTACTCCGCAGCGGAGTTCTTTGCCGCTGCTTTGGAGGAATATGACTGGGCAGTCACTGTGGGAGAACCTACGGTGGGTAAAGGCAACTTCCAGAACACTTTCCAGCTGAAGGACGGCTCCGCCGTGGGACTTTCTGTGGGAAAATACTTCACCCCCAAGGGTGTGAGCCTTTCCGAGGTGGGCGGTTTAAAGCCGCAGATAGAGGCTCCGGTGGATGGGGAGACTGCTGCCAATATCTATGCCGGTCTTATAGATCCTATGGAAGATCCTCAGGTGCAGGCAGCCATGGAAGCTCTGCAGAAATAACGATCGAGATTGAGAACACCCTCCGGGGTGTTCTTATTTACAATATGTCAATAAAAATAGTTGCATTTACAGCTAAATAATGGTAAAATGATAAAGCAAATCAAAAAAGGAGAATCGGTTATGAAAAAACGGATTCTTGTTTTACTTATAGCTTTTTCCTTGACCCTGGGAACGATTGCTTGCGGCAAAAGGGAAAACAAGACGGAAACCGCAGCACCCAATACGGTGAAACAGCCGAACCCGGCAGAGGATGAGGAACTGAATCTGCTGATGGTAGGCAACAGCGGCTGCTATTACTTTGTAGAAGAGCTTTACGGAATGCTGAATGCCGCCGGGATTCAGGCAAATATATGCAATGTTTACTATTCCGGCTGTACTTTGCAGCAGCATTACACCTGGCTGAAAACCGGTGAAGCAAATTACGATTATTATGAAACCAATGAAAAGGGCAGAGTCGGGACGGTAGGCTGCAATTTGGAATACTGTTTGAAGCAGCGGAACTGGGACTATATCAGCTTGCAGGAAGGCGGCAATGCCAAATTGCGTGCAACCCCTGCAGCAGCGGCACTGTCTCAGCGAAAGGATTATTTGGATGCGCTTTTGGGCTTGTTTAGCCAGCGCTTTCCCCAGGCAAAACTTTTGTGGCAGGAAAATTCCGCTTTCCAGGTAGGATACAACGGAAATCTGTTTTCCATAACGAACCTGGAAGAGCAGCAACAGGACACCAAAATGTTTCGGGAGTTTGCCCAGATGGTTGCGGATGCCTATCAACTGGACTGGGTTCCCCGGGGAGATGCGGCAATTATCGTCCGGGAGGGCGGCTACGATAACCTTTGTGCTAGACTGGGCAAGGGCAATAACCACGAAGGTGACTATTACCACGATGGGGATGTGGGTGGCGGTCAGTACCTCACCGCCTGCGTATGGTATGAAATGCTCACCGGCAAAAGCTGCATTGGAAATACTTACCGCCCGGTTTATACTTATCAAGGACAGACCTTCCAGCTGGAAGAAGACTTGATCACCACATTCCAGGAAGCAGCCCACCAGGCTGTTACAAATAAGCAATAAGGAGTAAATTTATGAAAAAACGCATTTTGATCTTGCTGGCAGTTTTGGCAGCACTGGTGTGCTTGTGCACGGTAAGTGCTTCCGCAGCAGAAAATACCATCGTCAAGTACTGCGAGTTCTGTGACCTGACAGAAACCTGGTATCCTCTTACCAATACAACGGCTTTGGAAACCAAACATTATTACTTGACAAAAAATAGTACCTTCGCTGAAAAGATCATTACCGACGGTATGACCGTCTGCCTGGAGCTTAATGGTTATACATACACCGGCAACCGCCGGATCATTCTGGAAAGCGGCGCAACCTTGAATGTCCAGGGTAAAGACGGTACTCTGAGATGCCGCGGTAAGGAACTGAATACCACCACCAATGCTTACGAGCCCGGTGGCTGCGTGTGGGTCAAAGCCGGTGCAGAGCTAAATCTGTATAGCGGCACGCTTGCTTACCAGGATGCTTCGTCCAGTATGGACAGAGGTGTCAGCCGTGGCGGCGTTGTGGCAGTATACGGTGAATTTAATATGTACGGCGGCACACTGAAAGACGGTGTTGCCAAGGAGCTGGGCGGTACCATGTTTGTGGACGGTGCCGGCAAGTTTAATATGTACGGCGGTAAAGTGCTGACCGGTACTGCTCCCAACTCACCTTGTGTATATGCCCGTGGCAAGGTGCTGGTGGTAAGCGATGCTTCTGTGGAACATATTCAGCTCACGCCCCATCCCAATGCCGGTAGTAATCGTGCAGATCAGCTGACGATCCGGGAAAAATATACCGGAACCCTGTGTCTGAGCATATACGGCGTGACAACTGCTGGTGTTGATGTGGGTAACAGCGAAAATGCGGATATATCCGGTGCCAGCATCTATATGGAAGACAACGATTTGAAGCTGAAGGTATCCGGTACGGATCTGGTTACTTATTTGCCTGAGCCTGCCAAGATCACCTCCGGCACTACAGAAACGGCATATTCCACTTTGGAAGAAGCTATGGAAAACCTGCAGGATGGAGATATTCTTACCCTGCAGCGGCGCGTTGAAGGAAATCTGACTATTGATGAGAATATCACGCTGGACTTAAACGGCACCGAGATCACCGGTACGCTGACTGCAGCTGCGGGAAAGACCTTGTTTGTCAGGGACAGCTTTACTGCCGATTATTCCGTATCTGACGGTGTTTACGGCAAGGTAGCCGCGATCAGTGGTGATGTAAAAGCTGCTCCGGCTACAGAAACAGAAGATCCTTATTTGATGATCACAGAGGACAGCGGTATCTCCTTCCACGCAGTGGGACTGAATATCAACGGAATGACCTTGAAGCCCGGTGACGCGGCACTGTATTTTAACAACAACTTTGCCGGTGACGAGAAGGTGACCGATTTGGTGGACTCCTTCGGTGTGGCAATGAGCGTTGACGGTGCGCCCACCCTGGAAACAATGAACAATTCCAAGCATTACACCCAGCTGGACAAGGCTTTGTTCGGCACAAAAGAAGGCAACAACGGCTCGTTACTCTATGGTATTATGAAGGCGGAAAACGGTGTCACTGCCAATAATAAAAACGCAGCCACCGGTGTGTTCGGCAGAGCCTACATAAAGCTTACCGACGGCAGCTACCTCTTCGGTACGACCCGTTCCCGGAGCTTAAAGGCTCAGGTGGAGTTGGCAGGTGAAAAGATGGACAGCCTGACGGCAGAAGAGCAGGATGGTCTTTACAAGTTCGTGGAAAAGTTTACGAAAGATGTAAAGGACTGGAGCCTTGACAAGATCTATGATTACATCGAAAACCACGAGAAGGAAACCTTGAAAATTATGATCGTCGGTAACAGTCACTCTGTAGACGCTTTCTGGCTGATGTACAAGGCTTTCCAGGACCAGTATCCGGATCAGAAGCTGATGCTGGGCATTATGTACTACTCCGGCTGCCCCATTACCAAGCACGTGACATTTGATAACAACAATTCCCCTGTTTACGATTACCGGTACAACCGGGACGGCAACTGGATCGTCCGTGACGAATCCACCCTCCGGGACGGCTTGACCGACCAGCAGTGGGATATTGTGGTTATGCAGGTAGGCACAGGAGATATGGACGATCCTACTGTAAGCAAGACTGCCCGGGATCGCCTGAAGGAGATTATTGACGAGTGTGTACCCACTGAGCACGAGATCTACTGGCACACCACCTGGCCCAGTCCCAACGATGAGACCTTCTATTCTGCCACCTACGATCCCCAGCCTCCGACAAACTGGAAGGATAACCTGATTGAAAAGTACGGCTTTGATCCGGTAGCGCAGATGCAAAGCAACAGCGCCCGTTTGCAGGAGACAGTTCTTGTGGATCCTATGTATGCAGAATATGTAAACTGCTTCCCGGCGATTATGTATGCGCTGAACAAAATGGGTTGCAGCCAGCTGGATCTATGGCGGGATTACACCCACCTGTCTGACCTTGGCAGACTGATCGCAGCCTACTGCTGGGTCACCCAGGTGAACGGTGAGCCCTTGACGGAAATTAACATCGACACCGTGGAAAAGATCCTGCGTCACAGACGGGCACAGGCATATGGTGATATGACCGTTACAGAGGAAATGAAGGAAATCATCATCGAATCTGTAAACTACGCACTGGAAAACCGCTGGGAGGTCCCCACAGCAGAGGTTACAGAATAATCAAAAAAGACGCATTGCAAAAACGGCAATGCGTCTTTTGTTATTCTGGATAGGCTGCGGTTAGCTCTGTATGCAAAAGCTGCAAAAACCGGGTTATCTCCGGCGGTGTGGGGAATTGGGGATTGGTAATGGCGATCAAATGACAGTTTACACCGGTTAAGGGAATATAGCGCAACTCGTCACTATTCCGGTATTCTATGTGCGGCATAGAGCAGACGCTGTATGCCAGTCCCCGTTGTATCAGTTCTTTTTGTGCTCCGGCAGAGGAAGCGTAAAGAATGTTGTCCGGGTTCGTGTATATCGTTCCGTAAAACAGGCTGCTGCGGGAGTTGGGATTTATGGGGTTATCTACCAGACGGTCATTTTGAAGCTGGTGGGGAAGAACACTCTCTGCGTTATACAGCCGGTGACCTTTGCCAACCCGTACAGCGGCGGGGATGGTCTTCAGCAGTTCCCGGTGAAGACCGTCCTTCAGCAGACGCTTTTCCCAGTATCCAAGGGCGAAATCAAACAGCATCCGCAGCGAAAGATTCACTTTGTTGTTAAGGAGCTTTTTGTAGGAATCTTCCGGGTCCTTGGACTGCAGGATCAGATGTACATCCCGGCGTTCCAGGTTTTCCGCTACCAGTTGGGCGTAAGCGCGGTTAATGGCACGATTGTCACAGCTGTTGATCCGGACCGTGCGGTAAGTATTCAGATCTACCGCGGTTAGTTGCTGGTAGGACTGGCAGATGCGCCGGGCGTGATCCAAAACCTGCTCGCCTTGAGGGGTGGGGATCAGTCCTTTGCGGCTGCGTATAAAAAGGGGGTAACCCAGTTCTTTTTCCAGATTGGTAATGGCAACGCTGACGCTGGAATAGGAAACAAACAAATTATCTGCTGCCTTAGTCATAGAGCCGGTTTTATTGACCTCCAAAAGATACTGCAGTTGCTGAAATGTCACACAAATCCCTCCCGTTGCCTGGTGTGGTTATTATAGCGTAATCGGGTTGAAATTGCAAACAAATTTGCTTTTTTGAAAAAGCTGTAAAGATATGTTGAAAAGGCTATAAACAAAAAACAGTGGGATGTATGCTATGATTACTGTAGATATTTGATAAGAAAGGATCGTGTTAGCTATGAAAAAGACAGTTGCGATTCTCCTTGCGGCAGTTATGCTGCTGACCTTGTTTGGCTGCGGTGCGTCCGGTGAACAGACGAAGACACCTCAAGGGCTGCAGGCAGGCTTTGGCAGGGAGAAGATCACCCCCAGTGATAATGTTTATCTCCAGGGAGGCGATTGGAGAAACCGTATGTCCACCGGCTTGCTGGATTACCAGTATGTTACCTGTGTGGCACTGAAAAACGGGGATACTACCGTATTGCTGTATACGATGGATCTGAAGCTGGCAAACGATATCTTTGTAGACCCAGCAAAAATGTTTGTCAGTGAAGCTACCGGTGTTCCTCAGGAAAATATTCTGTTTAATGCGACGCATACCCATTCTGCACCGGCTATCCGCTACAACTGGGACGGGGTGGAAGACTACAGAGCATTCTTTAATGAGGCTGCTGCCAGGGCTGCGGAAACTGCCATTGGGGATCTTACCGCTGCGGAGATCTATGCAGGTGGCGTCCAGGCGGAAGGACTTGCCTATGTCAGACATTATGTGGATGCGGAAGGCAATGTAGTGCTGCGGTCAGATCCCAGTCTGGTAGATCATATCCGGGAGGCGGATCAGGAACTGCAGCTGGTGAAGCTTACCCGTAACGACAAAAAGGATATTCTGCTTCTCAGCTTCCCTGCCCACGCAACCTTTAACGAAGGCGGTACGGACCTCTCCGCTGACTTCCCTGGACCTACCCGGGATCATATCGAAGCCAATGCGGACTGTCTGGTGGCATACTTTATCGGCGCAGCCGGCAATCAGACACCGGGCAGTAAGGTTCCCGGCAAAGCCTACAGCAGTGACTATAAAGAATACGGCAAAAAGCTGGGTCAGTATGCTCTGGATGCCCTAGACAGCCTTGCCAAGGTAGAGGGTGACGGTGTGGTAATCAATGCCCGTAGCTTTACTGCACCCACTAACAAGAAGAATCTGGACAAGCTGGTGGCGGCACGGGAGGTTAAAAGTATCATTGACCAGTATGGCGCGACATCTGCGCAGGCGCAGGAAGCAATGGAAAAGTATGGATTTAGCCACTATCTGGAACCCAGTATGACCATCAGCCGGGCAAGCCTGGAGCCTACTATGACTATGGAGCTGAAGGTGATGTCTTTAGGGGAGCTGTCCTTTATCTTTGCGCCCTATGAGATGTTCGGTCACCACGGTACCGATATTAAAAACCAATCTCCCTATGACAACACGTTTATTATCACCTGTTCAGAAGGTGCTTTCAGTTATATTGCTTCTACAGAAGCCTTTGATTATAACAGCTATGAGTCCTTCTGCTGCTACTTTGAGCAGGGCACAGGTGAAAAACTGGTGAAAGAGTTTGTGGATATGCTTACCCAAATGAAGAATAATGCCTGACGCGGACAAAAGTGGGACTGTAAAAAGGGTTATTTGGAAAAAGTACGCTTTGAGGGAGCGTAGGGGACGGGTTGCCCGTCCCGAATGACCGGGTTTTGCGGGGCAGCGGAACGCCCTTATGCACCCAAGAACATTTTTGAATGCAGAGAACGATTCCTTGCCCTAAAAAACTAAGTATTCTGTGAGGCGTAAAGCCTCCCTTACCAGCAGTATTTGCATAAATAGGCGCTGTCTCAAAACCAATGAGACAGCGCCATAATTTTTACAGGAATTAAGCCAGCATCAGAGAATTGATCAGCTGCGTGGCAAGGACCACCAGAACCAAAGCAATGGGGTAGGTGGAAGCGTAAGCACCGGCGACATCGTCAGTACCGGCAACACCGATGAGAGTACCCAGCGCAGGGGTGGAGGTCATACCGCCGGTAATGGAGCCCAGATTGTTCAGCAGAGGCAGCTTGCACACATACCGTGCAAAAAGATAGCCAACAACCATAGGGATCATAGTGATCACAGCACCGGCAATGAAGCCATAAACTACCAGCATACCGCCCAGCTCAGACTGGCTGATCTGCTGCACTAGGACAACACCGCCTTCGGTGCCGGCACCCAACAGGAACAGCATCAAGCCGAATTCCCGGAAGCTCTTGAGAGCGTGGATATCGGTTTTCATACTGATGGGTCCGATGTGACCGAAATGTGCCAGGATCAAAGACATGATCAGCGGACCGCCGGTAGTACCCAGGCTGAAGCAGGGACCTGCATAGCCCTTGCCGCTGAGGGGGATCTTAATAGAGCCCAGGAGCAAACCGAGCACCAAAGCCAGACCGAAAGCGGCAAAACCGAAATCGTCCAGGTCGATAAGCTTCTTCTGCTTCTTTTCACCCTCGGTGGTAACGGTGGTGACAGGTGCAGCGGTGATCAGTTCCCGTTCCTTATTTATGTCAGCCTTCAGCAGCCGGGGCATAATTTGAACGAACAGAACCACACCGATCACACCGAAGGGATAGGCAACTGCCTGACCCAGAATAACCAGACCTACCTGATCGTTTGCCAACTCTGTGACCGTATCCTTGGCAGCGGAGAAGGCGGGGGTGGAGGTCAGTGCACCGGAGAGAATACCGGTGGCATAGGCAGGACCGATACCGGGGATCAGGGAGAAGATCACAGTGACCAAAGCGCCGATACAGATGATCAGTGCGCCCATAGGCACATAGGACTTGGCATTCTTTTTCAGATCCCGGAAGAACTTGGGACCGGCGATAGAGCCAACGGAGGTGACGAAGAGCACCAGACCAATGTTGGAAATGAACTTAAAGCTGGTGATCTTGGCATCGGAAGAGCCTTCCATATAGAACTTACTCAGCACAGGGATCTCTTTCAGACCCGGCAGTGTGCACAGATAGCCAAACAGAAGGGCGAACAGGAAAACACCGGCAGTGCCAAGATTCAGACCCTTGACCTTAACAGCACCGATGGCATAGCCGATAAAGCAGATCAGAAAAGCCATCAAAAGAACTGTGGGAGTAGAACCCAGGCTGATCAAGTTGTTAATAAAATCCATTGTATTTAACATCTCCTAAGACGGCTGTAAACCAGGGACGGCTGCCCCTGGTTTGCAGTCTTATTCTGTTATTTTACTTTTCGTGACGGGCATACTTGGGCAGCAGCAGGGGAGATACACCGGACTCGTTCA
>JAZQHW010000183.1:0-14269 GCA_045540795.1 Faecousia sp.
TTCTAAGCGCTCTGCCGGTGCGTAGGTGTTGGAAAAGGATTGAAAGTAGGCAATATACTTGCCGGATTTATTTTTGTGACGGACCCGGTCCTTAGCTTGTTCCAGCTGCTGCAGTATAGAGCCGCAGCTTTTTTCGGCAAATTCACCGCCGCCGGCAGGGGAACAGAAGATACAACCGCCGGTGCCGACAGTTCCGTCCCGGTTTGGACAGGTAAAGCCACCGTCCAAAGAGAGCTTATACACTTTGCAGCCAAACCGTTCCCGGCAGTAATCGTTGAATGAAAGATACACGTGATCCCCTCCCGGTATCAGTATAATCTCTTTTTTCGGGGATTGCAACCGGAATACTTTTATGATACACTCAAAAAAGAGAGGAGTGAGCATCTATGCGGGAACAGATCGATACCATCCCGGTAAATGAAGCCTTTGAAGCAGGGGATGAGTGTCCCTTCTGCCATTTGGAGCGGCAGGTAGAGCAAAAAGCCATTCGTTATACATTGGGACCCGGTGCCAGTTATATGGAGCCGGATGTCCGGGGTGTGACCGATGCCCAGGGCTTCTGCCGGCATCACTATAAAAAGATGTATGACTACGGTAATTCCTTGGGAAATGCTTTGATAATGCAGACTTATATGATCGGCTTGCGGAAGGAACTGGAGCAGCAGCTGGATAATTTTGAACTGCCGGAAAAGAAAAAGCTGTTTTCTAAAAAGCCGGAGGGGGAGCTGCCCTTGGTAGAATGGTTGCGCCGGAAAAATGAAAGCTGCTTTTTGTGCGGTAAGATCCGTTACAATATGCGCCGGTATTATGCTACCTATTTCCACTTGATCAAGGACAGCGAGTTCCGTATCAAGGCAGAAGCCGGTAAAGGCTTCTGTATGCGGCATTTTCAGGAATTGCTGGAATCGGCACAGGAAAAGCTGCCCAATGCCCAGCGGGAATGGTTTTATACCACCGTGTTACGGCAAATGCGGGAAAATCTGGACCGCGTTCAGGAGGATCTGGATTGGTTCGTGGATAAATTTGATTATCGGAATGCCTCAGCACCCTGGAAAAACTCCAGGGATGCGGTGTCCCGGTCTATGCAGAAGCTGAAAGGTCTGTATCCTGCAGACCCACCTTATAAGCAAGATTAAAAGGAAAAAGCAGTCGCGGCAGCGACTGCTTTTATTAATCTTGGGAAGAGATGTCCAATATAGAATTATAGATTGAGATTCGCGAATATTACGGATATTGATCCCAATTCTCCGTTCAATTTCTTTGTTCATAACGTGAAATTATCGATCCTCGCGGAAGTAATTGACACCCAGGGCGGCGGGCAATCCGCTGCCTTTTTTGTTTTGGACGGAGGATACCACCAAAACGATGGCGGTGATGATAAAGGGAAGTGCCTGATACAGCTGGGTGGGGATACCTGCCAGCCAGCCCAAAGCACCGGGGAAGGCGGCGGCAAGGCTGCTGCCGGCTACCCGGAGGGTATTGAAGAAGCCGAACACGAAGGTACCCAGGATCGCAAGGACAGGAGACCAGTTGGCGAAAATAACCAGAGCCACCGCGATCCAGCCGTAACCGTTGATCCAGCAGCTGGAATTGAAGGAACCGGACATATTCAGCGCCATATAGTAGCCGCCGATACCCATAATGCCACAGCCCAGCATAATGTGCAGGAACTTGCTGCGATTGACGTTGATACCGACAGAGTCTGCCGCAGCGGGGTTTTCGCCGATGGCACGCAGCCGAAGACCGGGGGCGGTATGCTTCAAGTACCACCACACGGCAATGGCGATGGCAATACCCAGGTAAATGAGAATGTTGTGGGTAAACAGACCCTTACCTAAAACAGGGATCTGGGAAAGAAGGGGGATGGCGATGTCTGTAAAGCCTTCCTTAATGCCGGCATAGTTACCCATAACCGGCCAGCCGGAGGATTTTAGTCCGTTACCCACAAAGAAGTAGATACCCAAACCGAAGGTGGTAAGTGTCAGACCGGTGATGTTCTGGTTTGCCTGGAGGGATACGGTAAGGACAGCGAACAGCAGACCGCACAGCGCACCTGCCAAAAATGCCACCAGAATGCCCACACCCAGGGAGTTGGCATAGCAGCCGCAGATATAGCCGAAGATGGCACCTACTGCCATAATGCCTTCCACACCCAGGTTCAGACTGCCGGATTTTTCCACCATGATCTCGCCGACAGTTCCGTAAAGCAGCGGAATGTTGTAAATAACGATATTATGAAGGAAAGAAGTGATAACACCCAGTTTATCCATTGTCCTTGCCTCCTTTCTTGGTGCGGATGAATTGGAAACGAATGAAGAAATCAGCAGCCAGGACAAAGAAGAGGATCACACCCTGGAGCATATTGGCAAAGCTGGAGTCCACCTGTGCAAAGGTGGCGGCAGCCACGGTAGAGCCGTAATGCAGAACGCTGATCAAAGCGGATACTACGAAGATGACGCCTGTATTCAGCTGGGAGAGCCAGGCAACAATGATACCTGTCCAGCCAACGTCGTCGGTGATGGCGGTGGAGAGAATACCGGTGGTGCCTACTTTAAAAGCAGCAGCCAAACCAATGAGGCAGGCAGAAAGGAAAACGGTCCGCAGTACGATATGGTTGGTTTTCATACCGGCATACCGGGCGGTGCCGATGCTGTCACCTACCACGTTGATCTCGTAACCGTGTTTGGTATAGCGCAGGTAGACAAAGACCAGCGCACCGAGAACCAAGGTCAGGATCACGCACAGGCTCAGTTCAAATTTGCCACCCAAGGGGTAGGAGGGGAAGCTTGCCACATCCCGGAAGCTCAGGAACACGGGACGGGCAGACTTGGGATCCAGGAAAAAGTTCCAGTCAGCCTTGGTCTCTCCGAAGAACATCAAAATATACAGGGCAACGTAGTTCAGCATCAGTGTCAGCAGTGTTTCGTTTGTGCCGAAACGGACCTTCAATGCTGCTACCAAAAGACCGTACAAACCGGCAACGACCATAGCTGCCACACACATCAGAATCAGGGTCAAAGTCATAGGCAGAACAGGACCCAGCTTTAAAGCTACAGCACCTGCGGCAATGGCACCCATAATGAACTGACCTTCACCGCCAATGTTCCAAAAGCGCATTTTAAATGCCAGGGACAGGGCAACGGAGGTAAGCACCAGGGGAACAAAGGCCTTCAGATAATTCATATAGACCTTATAGGCGATCTTGTTGCCAATGGTACCCATAGTGAACATCCGGGTGTAGTAGGCAATGGGGTCGACACCGATTGCCATCAGAAGTACAGCACCTAAAAGCAATGCAGCCAGCAGTGCGCCCAGATATAAGCACAGCTTTTGCCAAAAAGGACAGCGATCACGCTTAACAATATGCAGTCCCATGCTTATACCTCCTTATCTTCCTGAGGGAATCTGGTATCCTGGGCGATGCCGGCAGGCTTGCCCTCGTATTTGTTGGTAAGATCCAAAGCACCGGTCATCATAAGACCCAGCTCTTCCTTAGTGGTTTTATGGGCATGAACAACACCCATCACCTTGCCGTGGCACAGAACCAGAATTTTATCACACAGCGCCATCATTACATCCAGATCCTCACCAACAAACAGGATGCCTACACCGTCCTGCTTTTGCTGATTAAGAATGTTGTAGATGGCATAAGAGGAGTTGATATCTAATCCTCGTACGGGGTAGGCGGTGATGATGACATTGGGACCGGCTTTGATCTCACGACCCAGCAGGACCTTCTGGACATTACCGCCGGAAAGCCGGCGTACCGGTGTTTCTGTGGAAGGTGTCACAACCTCCAGATTCCGGATCACAGCTTCTGCAGCTTCCCGACCCAGTTTTCGGTTTACAAAGGGTCCGGGGGTGTCCGCATAGTTTTTCAGGATCATATTGTCCGTAATGGACAGGGAGGGGGCAAGACCCATACCCAAACGGTCCTCGGGAATGAAGGACATGGAAATGCCCTTTTCCAGAATCTGCTTAGGGGTTAAGCCTATGATGTTATCACCTTGGTGGATCATTTGACCTTTTTCGATGGGACGCAGACCGGCAATGGCTTCGCAAAGCTCTTTTTGCCCGCAGCCGGCAATTCCGGCAACACCCAGGATCTCACCGCCACGGATATAGAAGTTTACACCGTCTATAGCAACAGAGCCGGCGTCGGAGCGAATGGTCAGATCCCGCACTTCCAGCAGAGGACTGGTTTTTTCCATCCGGGGCCGGTCAATGTTCAGGTCGATCTTGCGACCGACCATCCATTCTGTCAGCTCCTGCTCGTTGGTGTTGGCGGTTTCCACAGTGGTGATGTATTCACCCTTCCGGAGGATCGCCACCCGATCGGAGATCTCCATAACCTCGTTCAGTTTGTGGGTGATGATAATGATGGAATGTCCTTCTTCCTTCATCCGACGCAGCACCTGGAAGAGTTTGCCGATCTCCTGGACAGTAAGCACTGCGGTGGGTTCATCCAGGATCAGGATCTTGGCACCGTAGTACAGAACCTTAATGATCTCCAAAGTTTGCTTTTCGGAAACGGACATTTCATATACCGGCTTCTTGGGGTCAATATCAAAGCCAAAGCGGTGAATGATCTGCTGGATCTTTTCGTAGCGGTCTTTCTTCAGGGTAAGACCCGCTTTTTCTTTGCCCATCCAGATATTATCTGCGGCAGAGAATACATCTACCAATTTAAAATGCTGGTGCACCATACCGATACCAAGACGCTTGGCATCCTCCGGGGAGTTGATGGTGACTTCCTTGCCGTCAATGCAGATGGTGCCGCTGTCCGGTTTGTAGATGCCGGAGAGCATATTCATCAAGGTGGTTTTACCGGAGCCGTTTTCACCTAAAAGGGACAAGATTTCGCCTTGTTTTACATTCAGGTCAATGCCTTTGTTTGCGATGACACTGCCAAAGGCTTTGGTAATGCCTTTTAGTGCAATTGCATATTCCATTGACATTCCCTCCTTATTTTGGTTTCAAAGATACCAGATAGCCAGCAGAAATCTCTGCTGGTTGTCTGCTGTCTTTGATTTGCTGAAAGGGTTGGTCAGCCATAGACTGACCAACCCATAGGTATTACAAATTAGCCTTCCTGAACACCTGCTACGAAGTAGTTCATGGTGCCGGTAATCACGCTGTCCTCAACGGAAGCACCGCCGGCAGCAACGATCTCATTGCCGGCATTGTCCATCAGAGCAGCATCGGTCTTAGTCACGGTGCCGTCAGCAGCGATCTGCAGCTTCACGCCGGAGAAGACATCCCACTCACCGGAGATGATCATATCCTTAACAGTTGCGATAGCCTTGTCGGTGTTGGCAGCGCAGTTCTCACTTAGGGGAGAAACGTCAACAAAGCCTTCCTTCAGACCACCGTAGTAAGCGGAGGAACCCATGGTCTCAACAAACTTATCGGCAGTGCCGCAAGTCATAGCAGCTTCCATAGCGGTGCGATAGTAAACGTTCCAGTTCCAGATAGCAGCAGTCAGGTGAGCCTTGGGAGCGTCGGGAGTCATATCGGAGTTGTAGCCGCAGCCGAAGACGCCAGCCTTCTCAGCAGCGATCTGGGGCTGTGCGGAGTCACAGTGCTGGGAGATAACACCGCACTTGTAGGACTCGATCAGCTCGGTAGCAAAAGCGGACTCATTTACTTCGTCAGCCCATGCGCCCAGGTTCTTAACGTAGATCTTAGCATCGGGGTTTACAGCCATAACGCCCAGAGCGAAGCCGTTGATACCGGAAGCGGTCTCAGCGTACTCGGTGCCGTAAGCAGCAACGTAACCAACGTTGTTGTTCTGCAGCTCCAGGGACTTCATACCGGCAGCAATACCAGCCAGGTAACGAGCCTGGTAAGCACGGCCGAAGTAATTGTTGAAGTTGGTCTCGTTGGACTTGTAACCGGTAGCGTGGGAGAAGATGACCGCAGGATACTCAGCGGCGGCTTCCTCCAAAGCATCGATATAGCCGAAGGAGATGCCGAAGATGATCTGTGCGCCTTCACCAACCAGAGTGTCAACAGCGTCCAGAACCTGCTGCTTGTCCTCGGGGACTTCGTCCACGATGACCAGCTGGGTGTCAACGTCCAGACCCAGCTCCTTCATAGCGGTGGTAATGCCGTTATGGTGAGCAAAGGTGTAACCGGCGGTGTCATTCTTACTGTTAATATAGATGGCGCCGACCTTCAACTCAGCTGCGGGAGCCTCGGTGGTCTCCTCAGCGGGAGCTTCGGTGGTCTCGTCGGCGGGAGCGTTGGTGCCGGCGGGAGCCTCGGTGGTGGGGGTTGCGGGGGTAGTGCCGCAAGCGATCAGACCCATAGCCAGGGTCAGTGCCAGCAGCAGTGCAAGAACCTTTTTCATACTTTTTTCCTCCTAAAAATGGTTTTAATATGTTAAAATCGGCAAAGGTCGATTTTAATCCACTATCATAATAATGTATATCGGATGTATTGATGGGAATTTGTTATTGGGGACGGAAGATAACATTGCCTGTTTCCGCGTCCATAGCGTCTACAATGGCAAGGGATTCCAGACGGTATCCCAAATTCCGGATCACCCGTCCACCGGATTGGAAACCCTTTTCAATGGCAATGCCTAAGCCTTCCACGGTGGCACCGGAAGCTTTGACGATGGAGATCAAGCCCTGGAGTGCGCATCCGTTGGCGAGGAAATCGTCGATGATGAGAACGTGATCCTCCGGAGAGAGAAACTTTTTGGAAACGATTACTTGATTCTTGTTTTTGTGGGTGAAGGATTCCACTTCAGCAACATACATTTCACCTTCGATGTTGATGGATTTGGACTTCTTGGCAAAAACCAGTGGGACACCAAACTCCTGGGCAACCGGATAAGCAATGGCAATGCCAGAGGCTTCAATGGTCAAAACCTTGGTGATGGGTTTGTCTGCAAAGCGGCGCTTAAACTCTTTGCCAATCTCGTTAAGTAGAGGGATATCCATCTGATGATTCAAAAAAGAATCCACTTTCAGTACATTACCGGGCTTTACAATACCGTCTTTCAGGATCCGTTCTTCCAAAAAGTTCATAGTTCACCTCAAAATGAAAAGAATATAAGTGACGATATTATACCACATTTTTTGATATATGTCACGAGTTTTCTGCAAAGATTTCCATAGTTTTTCTCTAGGCAACGAAATTTTTTTGTGATATAATTTAAATCAGAACAAAAACAGGGGGATTTGCTATGATTTCCGGATTGCAAAAAATGACATTACTGGACTATCCAGGGAAGGTAGCCTGTACCGTATTTCTTCAGGGCTGCAATTTCCGCTGCCCTTTCTGCCACAACAGCGGCTTGTTGGAGGGGGAGGGTCCGGAAACGATTCCTCCGGAGGAATTGCTGGCATTTTTGAAAAAAAGGGTAGGGCTTTTAGATGGCGTCTGCATCACCGGTGGAGAACCGACATTGCAAAGGGAGTTGCCGGAACTGCTGGTGCAGATTAAGGCACTGGGCTTTTTGGTGAAGCTGGATACCAACGGAAGCCGACCGGATGTGCTGAAGGTAGTGGTAGAAGCGGGATTGGTGGATTATGTGGCGATGGATATCAAGAACTGTCCCGAAAGGTATGGCGACACCACCGGTGTGCCCGGAATATCTTTGTCCCGGATCGAAGAGAGTATCCGCTTTTTGTTAGCCGGGAATGTGACATATGAATTTCGTACAACTGTTGCCGATGAGCTTCACGATGAAGCCTGTATGGAGGGTATCGGCAAGTGGCTGACAGAACTGGATCCTGACCGTAAAGCAGCACAATTTTTCATCCAGCCTTATGTGGACAGAGACTCTGTGCTCACCACCGGACTACACACGCCCACAGCAGAAAAACTCCAAAAAATGCTGGAAGCCATAAAACCCTACGCCTACAACGCAAATCTCCGTGGAATGGACTAAAACACAATATGTTGTGTTTGGATGATAAAAAAATACGCAATATATTGGATTTTCCTATTGACAATTGAGAAGCTTAGAGATATAATACAGGCACTGTCGCGTATTTTGCAGGTTACGACAGTGCCTGTATTTTCTACTTATTTATAATGGAGGAAGACCGTATGTATCGCGTAATGAAACGAGATGGCAGCACTGTGGAATTTGATGTTTCCAAGATCAGTGCCGCAATGATCAAGGCTTTTGAAGCCGTAAACCGTGAGTACCATATCAGCATCATCAATATGCTTGCCCTGCAGGTAACTTCTGACTTCAGTGCCAAGATCAAGGATGGCGTGATCGCAGTGGAAGATATCCAGGACAGCGTGGAGAAGGTGCTGTCTGCTTCCGGCTATGCGGATATCGCCAAGGCTTACATCCTGTACCGTAAGCAGCGTGAGAAGGTTCGTAACATCAACTCCGCTTTGCTTAACTACAAGGACCTGGTGGACGACTATCTGAAGATCAATGATTGGCGTGTAAAAGAGAACTCCACAGTTACTTACTCTGTGGGCGGTCTGATCCTCAGCAACTCCGGTGCCATCACTGCCAACTACTGGCTGTCTGAGATCTATGATAACGAGGTGGCAGAGGCACACCGCAGTGCTGCTATCCACCTGCACGATCTGTCTATGCTCACCGGTTACTGCGCAGGCTGGAGTCTGAAGCAGCTGATCCAGGAGGGTCTGGGCGGTGTTCCCGGAAAGATCACTTCCAGCCCCGCAAGCCACCTGTCTACCCTGTGTAACCAGATGGTCAATTTCCTGGGCATTATGCAGAATGAATGGGCAGGCGCACAGGCGTTCTCCTCCTTCGATACCTACCTGGCACCCTTTGTCAAGGTGGACAACCTTTCTCAGAAGGAAGTGAAGCAGTGCATCCAGTCCTTCATCTACGGTGTGAATACCCCCTCCCGTTGGGGCACCCAGGCACCCTTCTCCAACATCACCTTGGACTGGACCGTTCCTGCTGACCTGGCAGATCTGCCTGCTATCGTAGGCGGCAAGGAGATGGACTTCACCTACGGTGACTGCAAGAAGGAAATGGATATGGTCAACAAGGCATTCATCGAGATTATGATCGAGGGTGATGCCAACGGCCGTGGCTTCCAGTATCCCATCCCCACCTACTCCATTACTCGTAACTTTGACTGGAGCGAAACTGAGAACAACAAGCTCCTGTTTGAGATGACCGCGAAGTACGGCACACCTTACTTCTCCAACTACATCAACTCCGATATGGAGCCTTCTGATGTCCGTTCTATGTGCTGCCGTCTGCGTCTGGACCTCCGTGAGCTGCGGAAGAAGTCCGGCGGCTTCTTCGGTTCCGGTGAATCCACCGGTTCTATCGGTGTTGTCACCATCAATCTGCCCCGGATCGCTTACTTGGCAGAGAATGAGAAGGACTTCTACGAGCGTTTGGACAAGCTGATGGACATCTCCGCCCGCAGCCTGCGCACCAAGCGTCTGGTCATCACCCGCCTGATGGAGAACGGTCTGTATCCCTACACTAAGCGCTACCTGGGAACCTTTGCAAACCACTTCTCCACCATCGGTCTGATCGGTATGAACGAAGTGGGTTTGAATGCCAAGTGGCTCCGTGCAGACCTGACCCACGAAAAGACCCAGCAGTTTGCCAAGGAAGTGCTGGATCATATGCGTGAGCGGCTTTCTGACTATCAGGAGGAGTACGGCGACCTGTACAACCTGGAAGCTACGCCTGCCGAGTCCACCACCTACCGCTTTGCTAAGCACGACAAGGCACAGTTCCCGGATATCATCACTGCCAACGAGAACGGCACACCTTACTACACCAACTCTTCCCACCTGCCTGTTGGCTATACCGAGGATATCTTCTCCGCTTTGGAGATCCAGGACGAGCTGCAGACCCGTTATACTTCCGGCACTGTATTCCACGCCTTCCTGGGCGAAAAGCTGCCGGATTGGAAGGCTGCTGCAGACCTGGTCCGGAAGATCGCAGAGAATCACAAGCTGCCTTACTACACCATGAGCCCCACCTACTCCGTCTGTGCTGACCACGGCTACATCACCGGCGAGCAGTACACCTGCCCCGAGTGCGGCAAGAAGACCGAGGTCTACAGCCGTATCACCGGCTACTACCGTCCTGTGCAGAACTGGAATGACGGAAAGACCCAGGAGTACAAGGACCGTAAGGTTTACAACATCGGCAATTCCGTGCTGAAGGGTACTGTGGAAGCACCCAAGGCAGAGGAAGCTTGTGTATGTGAAGCCCCCAAGGCAGAAATGGCAGCCGGTGCCAAGGCAATGCTCTTCTCCCGTGTGACCTGCCCCAACTGCCGTGTGGCAGAGGGTCTGCTGGCAAAGGCTGGCGTGGCATACGAGAAGCTGATCGCAGAGGAGAATATCGAGCTGTGCAAGCAGTATGGCATCAAGGGTGCACCTACTCTGGTGATCACCGACGGAACCAACCATACCAATTACTATAGTGTGCCGGAGATCAAGAAGTACCTGGCAAGCCTGTAAGAAAACAACATTGAGCCGGGCAAACCGCCCGGCTCATTTCCCATAGGAAGAGGTAAAATCAATGTACGATATTATTATTGTTGGCGGCGGTCCTGCCGGTCTGACTGCAGCGATTTATGGACTGCGGGCAGGCAAAACGGTTCTTGTGATTGAGAAAAACGGCTTTGGCGGACAGATCGCCTATTCTCCCAAGGTGGAGAATATCCCCGGCATCAAGGTGATCAGCGGCACGGAATTTGCCGACAAGCTTACCGAGCAGGCAATGGCTCTGGGTGCTGAGGCAGAGCTGGAAACCGTTGTCCGGGTGGACGGTGCAGGAGATGTGAAGACTGTTTATACCGAAGAGGGCGGCGAGTATCAAGGAAAGACTGTGATTTTGGCTTTGGGTGTAAAGCACCGGACCCTGGGACTTCCCGGTGAGGAAGACCTTATTGGTAACGGTATTTCCTTCTGCGCGGTTTGTGACGGCGCTTTCTATACCGGCCAGGAGGTCGCTATGATCGGTGGCGGCAACTCCGCTATGCAGGAGGCACTGCTGCTCAGTGAGGTTTGCAGCAAGGTGACAATTGTGCAGAACCTGGCAGATTTCACCGGTGAGAAGAAGCTTGCCCAGGCTTTGGCAGAAAAGGACAATGTCCAGGTGCTGTTTAATACTGTGGTAACTTCTTATGAAACTGCAGACGGCGCTCTGTCCGGCTTGCAGCTGCATAACGATCAAACCGGTGAGGATTCCCGGATCACCATAGACGGTGCATTCCTGGCTGTGGGACTTATGCCGGAAAATGAGCCTTTTGCAGAATTGGCAGCGCTGAATCCCTGGGGCTACTTTGATGTGGCAGAGGATTGCTGCACCAAGACACCCGGTGTATTTGTTGCCGGCGATTGCCGCAGTAAGCGGATCCGCCAGGTGGTAACGGCATCTGCCGACGGTGCTATTGCAGCAATGGCAGCCTGCCAGTATTTAGACTAAAGCTGCAAAGGAAAGGGTATTTCCTTTCTGATAACTGCATAATAAATCCCCAATAAAAGCAATTGTCTTGCTTTTATTGGGGATTTTATTGGATAAGTTCAAATTACTGGATAGGTTCAAAGTCTGCTGCGCCATGCTTGCACAGAGGACATACGATATCCTCAGGCAGAGGCTCGCCCTCATAGACCCAGCCGCATACCTTACAGACATAGCCCTTCTTGCCCTCTGTTTGGGGCTTCGGCTTTACATCACTGTGGTAGTAGGAATAGGTCATTGTGGGAGCATCGGAGAGGACTCTTGCTTCAGTGACGGAGCAGATAAACATTCCGTGGCTGCCCAGATCCACATAGTTGTCCACCTTCAGGCTCATAAAGCTGTTGTTGTGCCGGGGCAGGAAACGGAGTCCGTTATCGGAGCGCAGCTCCTCAATGCCTGCAAACTTGTCAGCAGTCCGACCGCTTTGGAAGCCGAAGTTCTGGAACAGAGAGAAGGGAGCAGAGGTGTCCAGGCAATTCACATTCAGAATACCGGTCTGCTTGATGATGTGGTGAGAGTAATTTTGCTTGTTGATGGTCACGGCAATGCGGTTGGGGCTGTCAGATACCTGAGAAACGGTGTTGACGATCAAGCCGTTGTCCCGGGAACCGTCATTGCTGGTCACTACATACAAGCCATAACCGATATTGAACAGCGCGGTAAGGTCATTCTTGTTGGCGGTGGCATCCTGCCGTGCCATATACTCCCGGCAAAGCTCGTTTGCCATGGTTTCGATCTGCTGCTTGCTCTCGTCGTTTAAGGCGGAGAGGATCCGGACGGTGGTATCGGTAAAGGTGAGGTTCTTGCTGTTTGCCAGCATATTCCGCATCACCTTGGCAGCCAAAGGTGCCCAGGAGCCGTTTTCCATCAGGGCAACGGTGCGGTTTTGGAAGTTGCGCTCTGTCAGGTGATGAATGAAGTCCCGCATAAAGGGGAATACATCTGCGTTGTAGGTGGTGGTTGCAAGAACCAGCTTGCCGTACCGGAAAGCATCCTCCACGGCTTCTGCCATATCGCACCGGGCAAGGTCGTTGACAACAACCTTGGGGCAGCCTTTTTCTGTCAGCTTCCGTGCCAGCAGCTCCACCGCAGCCTTGGTGTTTCCGTAGACGGAGGTGTAAGCGATGACAATGCCGTCACTTTCCACTTCGTAGGAGGACCACATATCGTACAGATTGATATAGTAGCCTAAGTTTTCGGTCAGAACCGGTCCGTGGAGGGGACAGATGATGGAAATGTCCAGTCCGGCTGCCTTTTTCAGCAGCGCCTGTACCTGAGCGCCGTACTTGCCCACAATGCCAATGTAGTACCGGCGGGCTTCACATGCCCAGTCTTCCTCTACATCCAGGGCACCGAATTTACCGAAACCGTCGGCAGAGAACAGGACCTTGTCATAGGAATCGTAGGTGACGATCACTTCCGGCCAGTGGACCATAGGTGCGGTGACGAAGGTGAGGGTGTGCTTGCCCAGACAGAGGGTGTCTCCTTCGCCAACAACGATCCGGCGGTCACTGTAATCTTCCCCAAAGAAGTTGCCCATCATCACAAAAGCCTTTGCAGAGGACACAACGGTAACCTCCGGATAAAGCGCCAGGAATTTGGCAATGTTTGCGGAGTGGTCCGGCTCCATATGCTGCACCACCAGATAATCCGGCTTTCTGCCTTCCAGTGTTTTTTGGATGTTGTCCAGCCATTCGTGGGCAAAGTTCTTGTCCACGGTGTCCATAACGGCGATTTTTTCGTCCATAATCATATAGGAATTGTATGCCATTCCGTTGGGAACAACATACTGACCCTCAAAAAGATCCACCTGATGATCGTTGACGCCGATATAGCGAATATCCTTTGTAATATACATAAAAGGTACCTCCTTGTTTATTATGGGTGCATTATACAACAGAATTTTCAAAAAGTACAGTGACAAAGTCACAGATAGTAAGGAATATTATGGGTATAATACAGACAAACAAAACCTAAAAAGGAGGAACATTTATGAGATTGGAAAACAAAGTTGCCCTGATCACCGGTGGGAGCCGTGGAATTGGATATGCTACAGCGGAGGCGTTTCTCCGGGAAGGCGCAGTGGTGGTGATCACCGCCAGTAAGCCGGAAACGGCACAAAAAGCGGTGGAAAGCTTAAAGGCAAAGTACCCTGCCGGGACGGTGGAGGGGATCACCCCTGTACTCACCAGCGCAGAAGAGGTCCGGGCTGCGGTAAAGACACTGGTAGAAAGATATGGCAAACTGGATATTGTGGTAAACAATGCCGGTGTTTCCGAGCGTACGCCCCTCTCCGGTTATACGGAGGAGCTTTATGATCAGGTGATGGACCTGAATGTAAAAGGTGTGTTCCAGGTATCCGCAGCGGCAGCAGAGCAGATGGAAAAGCAGGGCAGCGGTGTGATCCTGAATACTTCCTCTATGGTGAGTATTTACGGTCAGCCCAGCGGCTTTGCCTATCCTGCCTCTAAATTTGCGGTCAATGGCTTGACTCTGTCCCTTGCCCGGGAGTTAGGTCCCAAGGGGATCCGTGTCAACGCGGTAGCGCCGGGAATCACGGAAACGGATATGATGAAAGCCGTGCCCAAAGAAATGATCGATCCGCTGATCCGGCAGATCCCTCTGGGGCGGCTGGGGCAGCCGGAGGATATTGCCAATGCCTTTGTATTTCTGGCATCGGAGGAAGCATCCTATATCACCGGCGTTGTTCTGCAGGTGGACGGCTTAGCAAGAACATAAAAGAGGGCGGCACTTGCCGCCCTCACAGACTGTCGAAAAACTTATTTTTCGACAGTCTGACAGAGGTCAAAGGAGCCGCAA